>JAQUYZ010000079.1 GCA_028691625.1 Eubacteriales bacterium | reverse complement strand
CGGAGGGAAATCTAATGAACGTCAAAGAAATGAGTCTTAAATACAATCTTCATTCATGGTCCAACCAGGGGAAAATCAATCCAACTGTAATTGCCAAAGCAGAAGGAATTTATTTCTGGGATGAAGACGGAAAGAAATATTACGATATGTCTTCACAGTCTGTAAACAGCAATCTGGGACACGCTCATCCCAAACTTGTGAAAGCGATTCAGGAACAAGCGGCAAAGATACCCTTTATCAATCCGGGTTTTGCAATTGATGTAAGATCGGAAGCTGCGAAAAAGATTGTGGAAGCATCAGGGCTTGAAGGGGCAAAGGTATTTTTTACAAATGCAGGTGCCGAAGCAAATGAGAATGCAATAAAGATGGCGAAAGCCTACACCGGAAAGTGGAAGATTTTCTCAATGTACAGAAGTTATCACGGCGCATCCGCAGGTGCAGGCATGCTGACTGGAGAACCAAGGCATTTTGCTAACGAGCCGGGGGCACCGGGGTTTATAAAATTTGAAGGCCCTTATGCTTATAGAGCTCCAAAGGCATGCAAATTTGGAAATGAGGACGATGTTACAGCATACTATCTTGAATTGCTGGAAAAACAGATTAAGCAGGAAGGGCCTGAACAGATTGCAGCAATCTGGCTGGAAACTGTGGTGGGTTCAAATGGCATACTCATTCCGCCCAAAGGATATCTGCAGGGTGTACGCAAACTTTGCGATCAATACAAAATACTTATGGTTTGTGACGAAGTGATGTCCGGATGGTATCGAACCGGTAAGTGCTTTGCTTATCAAAACTTTAATGTAGAACCGGACCTGGTGACCTTTGCCAAGGGCTGTACCTGCGGATACATTCCACTCGGCGGGGTAATTGCCAGTAAAAAAATTGTTGAATATTATAACGAAAATAAGTTGATATGCGGTCTCACATACAGTGGACACCCGATGGGCTGCGCCCTGGCATGTGCAACGATCGACGTCTATGAGGATGAGCATATCCCTGAGAATGTAGCGGAGGTTGGATACGCTCTGGGCCAATTGCTTGAATCCTTTAAGGAAAATCATGCATGTATCGGTGAGGTTAGATACATTGGTTTGTTCAGTGCCATTGAACTTGTTAAGAACAAAGAGACCAGGGAACCGCTCGTATCTTTTAACAGCGACCCGGAAGGAATCATGCCGAAGATATTAGGCATGTTAATCAAGGAAGGTTTCTATACCTACACACATGAAAATATGATCCTAGTTGCTCCTCCATTAATTATTAATACGAGGGAGTTGAATGAAGCGATGGATATCCTAGACAAAGTACTTTATTCAGTTGACAAGATGCTATAAATTATGTCAACTCCCATGGAGCGGAAGATTGTGAAATCCGCAATTTTCCGCTCTTAAACCAATCAATTGGCTGCGTAATCAGGAGATAGTATAAAATGGACAAATTGGTGGAACTAAAAAAACTCAAAGAACAAATCGCACTGGGCGGAGGTCAAAAGAGAATTGATGCACAGCATGCGCGTGGAAAAATGACCGCAAGAGAACGGATCGATTACATGCTCGATGATAATAGTTTTGTAGAAATAGACGTTTTTGTCAGCCATCGATCTCACAATTTCGGTATGGAAAACAACAAAATCGCCGGAGATGGAGTGGTTTCGGGCTATGGTACAATTAACAGCAGATTGGTGGCAGTCTATGCACAGGACTTTACCGTATACGGCGGAGCCCTGGGAGAAAGTCATGCGGCTAAAATCGTAAAAATCCAGGAACTGGCACTTAAGATGGGGGCTCCAATCATCGCGTTATGTGATTCGGGCGGAGCACGAATCCAAGAAGGAGGGGACGCCCAAGGAGGATACGGAAGAGTATTTCGAAATAATATTAAAGCATCAGGCGTTATCCCGCAAATATCGGTCATTATGGGTCCCTGCGCAGGAGGTGCGGTATATTCACCGGCAATTTCGGATTTTATTTTTATGGTTGACGATACCAGCAAAATGTTTATCACAGGGCCTGAAGTGATCAAGTCGGTTACGGGAGAGGATATCTCAGCGGAGAATCTTGGTGGGGCAGTAACGCATAGTACGGTCAGCGGTGTAGTCCATTGCAGAGGCCGGAATGATAAAGAAACTCTGGATAAAGTCAGAGAACTGCTCAGCTATATACCAAACAACAATCTGGAAACTCCACAGATATGGCCGACTGCCGACAGCATGCAAAGAGAAATTCCTGAATTGAACTCATTTATTCCAGAGCAGGCAAGCAAGTCTTACGACATGTATGCCCTAATAAAGATGGTGAGTGATGAAGGGCAGTATTTTGAAAGTATGCCTCATTTCGCAAAGAACATTATCACCTGCTTCATCAGACTGAATGGAAAAACCGTTGGAGTAGTGGCCAGCCAGCCCAAAGTGCTTGCCGGATGTCTTGATATTGACTGTTCCGATAAAGCAGCCAGATTTATCAGATTTTGCGATTGTTTTAATATCCCAATGCTTTCTATCGCGGATGTGCCGGGCTATTTGCCGGGAGTAAAACAGGAATACGGCGGAATTATCAGACATGGCGCAAAGCTTCTGTATGCATGGGGCGAGGCAACAGTGCCTAAAATTACGGTTATTGTCAGGAAATCATATGGCGGCGCTTACCACGGACTGTGCAGCAAAGAAATCGGGGCGGATCTGGTCTTTGCGTGGCCCAGTGCAGAGCTTGCAGTAATGGGGGCAGAAGGTGCCGCAAACATCGTTTTTAAGAACGAAATTGAAAAAGCGGAGGATCCTGAAAAAAAGAGGCAAGAAAAGATCAAGGAATACAAAGATTTGTTTTTTAATCCCTACCGGTATGCAGAAAGAGGTCAGGTAGATGATGTCTTTGAACCGTCGGAAACACGCAAAAGACTCATATTTGCCTTTGACATGCTGGAAAGCAAAAGAGAAAGCTCGCCGGCAAAGAAGCATGGAAACATACCACTATGATACGAACCCAAAAGTAAGCCAAATTGGCAGAATATGCCGTTTGATTATATAGAGTTATCGTCAAATAGTATTATAAGGAGAAAAGAGAGATGAAAAAGAAATTAGTAACAATAATGCTGGTTATTTCGCTGGTCGCCCTCGCCTTTGCGGGATGCGGCGGTTCCCCTGCTTCAACAGAGGGTACAGACGCAGCTGAAGTTGAACCCGTCACACTCAGATTGGCTTCAGATGCGCCTGTGGAACACCTTGCAACAGAACTGAACGAATGGCTTTGTGAAGAAGTAGCCAAGAGAACGGAAGGGCGGATAAACATTGAGTATTTTCCTGCCAGCCAGCTTGGTGGATATGACACTGTATTCACTGAAATTATGATGGGATCCATTGATATGGGTCAGATTTCCTGGAATGCTGCAGTTGACGAAAGACTGGCCGCTTTCAATACCCCGGTCGCCACTACAGGTTGGGAATCCGCTGCCTGGATGCTTCGACCGGACTCCTACTTAAGTCAGTTCTATACTGATGTAGCCGGCGAATTTGGAGTAGATTTCCTTGGTTGGGTGCTGGAAGGCTACATGGGTCTTGGAATGGTTAAAAAAATGACGAACCCAAAAGATCCAGGTGCGCCAAAGAACGTACAGATCCGGGTCTGGGGTGCGGATGTTTGTATTGAAACGATGTCAGACTTAGGGTTCAACACGGTTACCGTACCGTATGCTGAAGTTCCTACAGCCATTCAGACTGGTGTGGTTGATGGTTGGATCGGCGGAACGCCAAACATGAATTACGCATGGGTTGGGGACTTCATAACAGAATTCTATGTAAACTACGTCTATTCAGAAAACACCGCCTATATGATCAGCCAGAAGACTGTTGAGAAGCTGGATCCTGCCGACTATGAAATCCTGAGAGAGGTAGTGGCGGAAGCAAGTGAAATGAGCATTACAAAGGCAAAAGACAACGAGGAGAATTATCTGCAAAAATTGCAGGACGAGTATGGCGTTGAAATTGTAAGATTCACGGAAGAAGAAATTCAGGCACAGGCGAAGTTCATAAAGGAAACAACCTGGCCTAAGCTGGAGTCTTCTGTATCAAAGGAAGTACTGGACGGTATCGCTGCTGACTATCAGGCTTGGCTGGACAGCAGGGAGTAAAAATCTCGATTGACCAGTAAATGGTACAGGAAATAGGGATTCCTTATTTCCTGTACCATTAAGAAAGGAGGCACCAGAGTGGAGAAGTTGGATTTCACCAACACGAACAGAATAGGACGCATAATAATAGGCTCAAATCATATTTCGATTGAAGTCCTCAACCTTGCAATCACCTTGGTTATATGTGCTGAAACAATCCTGCGTTATGTTTTTACGAAAGATATGTCTACATACGAGGAGTATTTGATCCCCATCGCTTTCTGGCTGTATATGATGGGAGGAGTCAATGGAAGCATTGAGAAGAATCATATCACCGCGGACTTTATTTCAGCCTATATGAAAGACGGAACGAGAAAGGAACTGCTTAACCTGACCCGTGAATTCCTGACTGTCCTTCTAAGCTCGGTATTTACCGTATGGGCGCTCAGATCGGTCCTTTGGTATATTGATGTCGGACAAAAGTCACCCGTATGGCATATTCCGGCATGGCTGGCATTCGCATCAATTTTTGTAGGCATGCTGTTCATGACAATTTTCGGATTGATCCATTTTATTCATGACACGAAACAATTAATTGGGAATAAAAATAATCAAAAATCCCAGATAGATGAAAGTGAAAGGAGGGGGGAGAAAAACATGATCGTTATCATAGCTTTAATTGTATTGCTTGTCGTCCTAATAATTGGTGTCCCTATACCCTTTGCTTTCTTTGCGTCAACGCTGGTTGTGGTAATCCTTGGCGGGTATGATCCGGCTTTCTTAATACCGTACGGATACAGTAAAGCAGGTTCCTTCACGCTTCTGGCCGTGCCGCTGTTCATATTGGCAGGAGCCTTGATGGAAAGGGGACGCATCGGCCAGCAGCTGGTTGATATGGTTGAAGTATTGGTCGGAAGATTCAAGGGAGGGCTCGGCGCTGCCGCTGTCGTATCCTGCGCAATGTTCGGATCGATATCCGGTTCCGGAGCGGCAACACTATCTTGTATCGGATCTATTCTGTTTCCGAGAATGAAAGATGCAGGTTACCCAAGGGGCCACACGGCCGCCTTATTGTCAAATGCCTGTGTGTTGGGGTTACTGATCCCGCCCAGCCTGAATCAGATTTTATATGCCTTTGTAGCCGGAGAATCTGTGTTAGCTTGCTTTTTGACAACAATAACCCCGGGAATCACGTTGATCGTATTATTAAGTGTCGTAAACTTTTGGCTGTTGAGAAATAACAAAGAGATCAAGATAACCGAAAACTATGACTTTAAAACAACATCAGTTTTGTTCGGGAAAAGAACTTTGAAAGCTACACCGGCAATCTTATGCCCATTTATCATATTGGGGGGAATCTACAGCGGGGCCATGACCCCTACGGAGGCCGCTGCAATTGCGGTACTATATGCGATACCTGTTGGATTTTTGATCTATAAGGGTCTGAATTTTAAAGGATTCAGGGGTGCGCTCCTGGAATCAGGAACAACCGCAGGTGTTATTCTGACCATGCTGCTGTCCGTTATGATCCTGAGCAGGCTGTATATTATGGAAGATGTACCTACAAAAATTCTGAATGTGCTGACTAGCTTTTCTGAGAACCCGATGGTAATATTACTATTCATAAACATATTTCTAATTATTGTGGGGATGCTTATGGATGATACCAGTGCAATCCTTCTGTCTACGCCGATCCTGGTTCCCGTTATTACAAAGATAGGCGTTGACCCAGTACATTTTTCGGCAATCGTCGGTGTTAACATCGGCATGGGATGTATCACGCCGCCGTGTGCGCCGTTCCTCTATCTCGGTTCAAGACTTGGGGGTGCCCCGGTTAATGAAATGATGAGGGATACAATGTATTACATAGCATTTGCATGGATTCCTACCTTGATATTAACAACCTATTTCCCGGGATTTGCTATGTGGCTTCCCAATTTAATCCTGAACTAAAATAATAACAAAAATGTGTAAAGAACTATTAGACCAGCAATCATGATCAATGGTACAGATTGTACAGGAACCATTACTGAGGCAGGACTCTTGAGTTTGCCGCCTTTACAGACGGCAAACTCAACATTTTGTTCATTCAAACAGGAATTATCCTATAGAAGTGTTCCGGATGGAAGCGATTATGAAATAGCTTTTGTTGAATCTGGCTTGTTAATGTAGTAAAATGAAATTGTGAATCGGTATTCCATAGTTTGAAATATAATGTATACAAGAGATATTATGTTGAAAATGAGAAGGATTTCATTTATATTATCATTGATATGCTTTCTTGTTTTTTTGCTTTTCGCGTTTGCGTTAGAGGGAACTGACAGACAGCAGCAGCATTAATGAACAAATTTATATAGATGCAAAACTAATTATAGGAGGATGAATGAATGAACAAGCTTGAAGATCTTCGCGCACAGAAAGCAGCAATTGCCTTAGGCGGAGGACAGAAAAGAATCGATGCGCAGCATGAACAGGGAAAGCTGACAGCGAGAGAAAGACTGGATCTTCTGTTTGACAAAGGAAGCTTCGTAGAAATCGATGTATTCGTTTCACACAGATGCAACAATTTCGATATGGCCGATAAGCATGCTCCCGGAGACGGGGTTGTAACAGGCTATGGAACAGTGGACGGCAGATTGGTGTTTGCTTACGCACAGGACTTTACCGTTCTTGGTGGTTCTCTTGGTGAATATCACGCCGAAAAAATCGTTAAGGTACAGAGCATGGCTCTGAAAATGGGAGCTCCGATCGTTGGCTTAAATGACTCCGGCGGGGCCAGAATTCAGGAAGGTGTCAATGCACTTTCAGGATTTGCAAAAATATTCTATAACAATACTATTTCATCCGGAGTCATTCCACAGATTTCGGTCATCATGGGACCGTGCGCAGGCGGAGCTGTT
>JAQUYZ010000078.1 GCA_028691625.1 Eubacteriales bacterium | reverse complement strand
TCGACGTTTTCCGTGGAATTATCCGAATAAGTCACCACAGGGTCAAAGAAAAGAACCCCTGCTGTGGAACCGGTGGAACAGATGATATCGCCGGTTTTAAACAGATCCGAAGCATAGCCGTCATAGATGGCAAAATGTCCTTTGACTGCGGAGTCGAAAAAGAAACCCCATACCCTTTGAAATCCTTCCGAAGAATAATCCGGAAGCTCCTTTTCTATAAAGTCATCACCGAGCTGCCGGCATCCGATCTGTGTCAGATTAAAGAGCGAATCGGAGTGGTAGAATGCTTTCCCGTCCATGGGTGTATCCGGCGTCTGTGCATCTGTCCAGTCGAAATAAATGGCAGCGGCCTCCGCGATTCCCTCAAAGGTGGCCAAATCCTCATAGGTGACGCCCGTATCCTTCGAAAACCGGTCGAAAACCGTCTTGTTCAGAAAGGTGACTTCCGTGGATTTTGCCGTTGGGAATATGTATAGCTGCCCGGTGCCCAGCGTCCCCTCCTCGATGAAGCGGGGAATGTAGGCAGCCAGTTCCTTTTGCGTAAACTGGCCGGATAGGTCGGTTAGCAGACCTTTCGCGGCAAGGATGACCGCGGTTTTCGGATTTGCCGTGGTGATGTCAGGCATTTCCGGGGCGCCAGGATCTCCGTTGGCGATCATAACCAGCTTCTCATGCAGTGCGTCGGAGCTGGAGATGGAGGTGACATTGATGATGATTCCTTTTTCCGAACCAAGGGTTTCATTGAATTCGTCCACCATGCTGTCCATGGTTTCCTTCATCTGCGCCCCGTAATTGTGCCAGAGTGTTAATGTGACCGGGTCCTTCGGATCCGGTCGGCTGTCACTCCGGCATCCGGTTTGAACAATGAGCACAAGTGCAATACAGAGAAAAACAAGAAAAACTTTTTTCATGGATATCCTCCTGTGATTTGCTTGCATGGAACCATGTCCATGGATCGTTTAAAATAGATCGGCAAGGCCGACACCTGCCTTGTAAAAATCCCCCCTGAAAATCACCCCTGAAAATCACCCCTGATCAGAACTGTCCGTCATCCCAAAGGTGATTACAAAAAAAACGAAAGAAATAAAATGGAATCAGGTTAATTAATTATATCAGGAAGGAGGTGTGAAAAATGGATGAAATGAATGATAAAAAAAGAGTAAATTCGGCAGAATCTGCGGAAATCTACGAGGAAGAGGACATAAAACAGAATAAAACTATGGCGGGATTGGCATATATTTTGTTTTTTCTGCCGCTTATTGTCTGCAAGGACTCCAGGTTCGGAAGATTTCATGCAAATCAGGGATTGCTGCTTCTCATCCTGAGCGTTGCCGGATACATTGCAATTTCCATTGTGACAACGATATTGGCGACCATAACCTGGAGACTGTTCGGATTTATCGCTCTGTTATACAGCATTTACGGTCTTTTTATTCTTGCAATTGCAATTTATGGGCTTGTGAACGGGCTGAACGGCAAGGCAAAGGAGCTGCCGGTCATCGGCAAATATCGGATTATTCAATAAGAAAGAAGGATTAGATTATGAAAAGGATTCCTATTTTATTGCTTGTTCTGGTCCTGATTCCCGCCATGCTGCTGACCGGCTGCGGCGGATCGGAAAGTGTGCCGGAGGCTGAGGTGCAGGACGTAGTGGAAGAGGAACAAAGCGAAGAGATCGCTGAGGGACAGGAAGGCATGGGGGATTTGTTATCCGCCGCATACGTGGATATGATGAAGGAAAACAAATACCTGATGTCGTATAAAGCGACGATGGAATATGAAGGCCAGTCAACGGAGATGGAAGCTACGGTAGCAGTCATCGGAGAGGATATGTCGATCACCAGCAAGGGGGAAGGAATTGAAAGCAGCATGATCATCAAGGGAGATAAAATCTATATGATCGATCATGCAGGCAAGACGGTTACTTCGTTTATGCAGTCGCAGGATATGGTCGATCAGATGGATACGGGAGCCATTGATGCGGAGGGAATAAATTATATCGGCACAGGGAAAGAGGATGGGCTTGTTTTTGAAGAATATGCCACACTAAACGGCAGCATGAAATATTTCTTTGACGGGAAAGATCTTGTGAAGATCGCCGTTGATTCGGATGACGGTACCATGGTAATGGAGATATTGGAAATGAGCAGTGATGTGCCGGCGGGCATGTTTGAGATTCCGGCCGGGTATCAGCAGATAGGGATGTAATGCATTTCCGATCGTTCGGGATCAGTATAAGCCTGCCGGAAGAGAGGAATTGGAAGACAGACCGGCCTGGGGGAATTGGTAGAGAGGATTTGAAAACAGGCCGGTTTGGAGGAATTGTTCCGTATTATGAAAGAGGGGAGAAGATAAACGATGACAAATGATCTGTTTGGAGGCTTGATGAAAGGGCTTGGCTCTTTTATGCCGAAGGATGATCCCAATGTGAAGCTGTTTCAGACACAGAGTGAAATCAGCGAACTAAAAAACAGAGAACTGCAGCTGTATGCGGAGATCGGAAAAAAGGCATACCCGGAGCTGAAGGATCAGGCGGTGTATGCGGACCTGGTCACAGAGCTGAATTTTATACAGAAAAAACTGAGTACAGTGCAGGAGGACCTGCAGGCTGCCAGGAACATAAAATCGGAACAGGAACAACAGGAGCAGGAGCAGCTGAAAGCCAGGACATGTCCAAACTGCGACACATTGAATCCGGAAGGAGTTAAGTTCTGTCAGGAGTGCGGTGCCAAGTTGAATCTGTCCACAAAGGTAAAGTGCTTGGAATGCGGAGCGGTATTCCCCATCGGAACGCGGTTCTGCGGCGAATGCGGCAGACAGCTGTGAGAAAGGAGAATCCTACGTGGCTTCCTATAAACAAGTCTGCATCTTCTGCAATGCATTGATCGAGCCGGACTCCCGGTTTTGTATCAAATGCGGCAGGCGAAATCCATTCGCGGTTTTGTGTCCGTCCTGTCTGAGGGTAGTATCTATGGAGGATACACTTTGCTCCGGCTGCGGAAGACCCCTTGTGATCCCGTGCCCGAAATGCGGAGAGCAGACATTTGTATTGGATCAATGCCAGGTTTGCGGAGCAAGCCTGATGGTTCCCTGCACAAATAAGCGGTGCGGCGAGCAGGTATTTTTTCAGAACAGCCACTGCAGGGCATGCGGGAAGAAAGTTGGAAAATAAGCTTGCTGCAGACTTGCTGTTTGGCGAACAAAAAATTGAGGTGATAATCGAATGCTAAAAGCGTTTACAAGGAATTATGAAGATAATTCCACAGAATCAGGCTTCCAGTTTACCTTTTACTGCGACCTCTGTCATGATGGTTACAAATCATCCTTTGTGGAGTCGGAAACCTATAAAAAAGGGTCTCTGCTGCGCGGAGTAACCGGAGGTGCAAGGGTGTTGGGCGGTCTCCTGGGGGGAAGACTGGGAAATGCAGTCTGGCATGCCGGATACGGAGGAGACGTTTTATCCGAACGGTTCGAGGGGATGAGTCCCGAGTGGCAAAAAGAGCATGAAAAGGCCTTTGAGTATGCGCAGAATGAAGCTCAACGGCATTTCCACCGCTGTCACAAATGCCGTCAATGGGTATGTGATGCGGACTTTAACGAGGATGACGGGCTGTGTGTGGAATGTGCACCGAGGATGAATGTGGAGGTTGCCGCCGCCCGATCCAGGAAAATGGTCGAAGACATTAATGCAAAGGCCGATGAAACAACCATATTCAAGGGCGAGATCGAATCAAAAACAATCATCTGTCCTGCCTGCGGAAAGCCGGCAGGGACGGGAAAGTTTTGCAGCAATTGCGGTGCGAATCTGTCATTGAACATTTGTTCAAGCTGCGGTGCGACCGTTGCCAAGGGAGTAAGGTTTTGCGGAGAATGCGGAACTCCTTTATAATAGATGTGAAAAATCATATCGTAATCCGCAACTGCCGGAGGTACGGCTTCCATAAAAATGCAGGCAAAACGCCACCAGAATGATTCCCATACTGAATAGCTGGTAACAGAGTACTTCAGGACACGGGAAGAAGCCTTGGACTGGCTCAAAACATTGGGATTATAAGCTGTCATAAAAGATTTCTATGCAGAAAGAGCAAGCGTGTTGGACGCTTGCTCTTTTGAGATACCGGCAGATTTTTAAATAAACAGATTTACGTTTGACTCCTCTGCATCGCCAAGGTAAGCTGCTACGCCGGCGTATTCGATCCCATCGATGAGCTCTTCCCTGGTGATCCCCATGACATCCATGGACATGGTGCAGGCGACGATCTTGACGCCGTTGAACATGGCCTGTTTCATCAAGTCTTCCAGGGAATCGACGTTCTTATCCTTCATGACCTTCCTCATCATGGCAGTGCCCATCCCTCCCATATTCATATTGGAAAGGGTAAGCTTGGATGTGCCTCTCGGCATCATGGCGCCGAACATGGCATCCATGAAAGGCTTCCTCACGCTCTGCTTCTCTCTTTTTCTCAAGGCATTGAGGCCCCAGAAGGTGAAGAACATGGTGACCGGCCTGCCCATGGCGGCGGCGCCGTTTGCGATGATGAAGGAAGCCAGCACCTTATCCAGATCACCGCTGAATACGATCAGGGTTTTTCCCTGGGGTAGGGAAGCCCGGGAGTCCGGGATAACGGGTGCTGCGGTATCAGCTTCTGCTGCATGACCGGTGCCAAGACCCTTCTGAATAGATACGACGGTTTCTTTTCCGACTCGCTCTGCCTTCAGCAGGGTATTACCCATCCGTTTGCACCAGGCCTCGATATCTCTGGCGAAGCCCATATCTGTGGCGGAAACCTGAAGGATCTCACCATCCTTCATTTCCTTTATAGTCTGAAAAACCCTCATGATGGGTCCCGGACACTGAAGACCGCTGCAGTCAAGGGTCTGCTTCGCTATGATCTTCTCCGGATCAAATGGCTGATTTGTTATGGTTTGTTCTTGATTCATGGAGCCACCTCCTGTATTTAGTATGCTTTGGCCTGCATTCGACAAAGTTCTGTCATGGCAGACGGATTTATAGAAGCTGGTGCCGCCGGAGAGTGTCCTGACGTTTTTAAATCCGTTGTTCAAGAGTATTCTGGCCGCGTTGTAAGATCTCACACCGATCGCACAGTATAGAATAATCAACTTATTTTTATCCAGTTCACTAATGCGGTCTCTCAGCTGACCCAGGGGTATGTGATAGGAATTGGGAATTTGGAAAGCCATTCTCTCCATTTCTTCTCCTACATCCAGAATGGTATAGTCGGTTCTTCCAGACTGCTCCAGTTCATCCAATTCATTCACGTCGAGAAAGGATGCGATTCCTTTCAATATATTCTCTGCGACAAACCCGAGCATGTTGACCGGGTCCTTGGCGGAGGAATAGGGGGGAGCGTATGCCAGTTCCAGTTCCGCCAGATCGTAGACTGTTCCGCCCAGTCTCATCGCCGTGGCAATGGTGTCGATTCTCTTATCCGCACCCTCCTGGCCAATGATCTGTGCTCCGAATATTTTTCCTTCTTGATCGAAGAGCAGCTTCAGGGTGAGAGGAGTTGACCCCGGATAATAGCCTGCGTGGGATTTCTGATTGATCAGGGCGACGAAGTAATCCTTGTTCATTTCTTTGCCCATGGATTTCAGTGCTTTTTCGTTGAGTCCGGTGGCTGCCACAGAAAAGTCGAAGACCTGTGCGATGGAGGTTCCCTGTGTACCGTTGTATTTTTCCGGCTTGCCTTCCAGGACTCCGGCTTCCCTTGCGATATTATTGGCACAGATGCGTGCCTGCTTGTTTGCCGGACCGGCAAGAGGAATCATCGCCCTGTTTTTTAAGACAAATTCCTCCACCTCAATCACGTCTCCAACCGCATAGATATTTGGATCCGAGGTTTTCAGGTATTCATTGACCACAATTCCGCCTTTCGCGTTCAGTTCCAAGCCGCAGTCCTTTGCAAGCTGACTGTTTGGCCTGATGCCGATGGACAGGATGACCAGCTCTGCATCGATGGTTTTTCCATCCTGCAGCATAATGGCGGTCACTCCGTCCTTATGCTCGAATTGCTTTACACCATTGTTCAATTCAAGATGCACATGATTCATTCTCATATTTTCATGAACCAGCTGGGCCATTTCAAAATCGATGGGCGCCATCACCTGATTCTGCATTTCTATCACCGTAACCTCACAACCCACCGCATGAAGATTCTCAGCCATCTCCAGACCGATAAATCCGCCGCCGATGACTGCGGCTCGTTTCGGTTTCTGCTCCATAACGATTTTCTTGATGCGGTCCGTATCCGGCACGGTCCAGAGCGTATAGATACCCGAATTGTCAATGCCGGGAATCGGCGGCTTCAATGGCGTAGAACCGGTTGAGATCACAATGGTGTCATAGCTCTCTTCATATTCTTCGCCGGTGGTCACCTTTTTTACACGAACGATTTTGTTGCCGCGATCGATGGATATGACTTCATTATTTACGCGGACGTCAATATTATACTTTGCTTTCATCACTTCCGGAGTCTGCACAAGCAAAGCATCTCTTTCCTTGATGACGCCGCCGATATGGTAAGGCAGACCGCAGTTTGCGTAGGAAATATATTCGCCCCGTTCAAACAGGATGATCTCTGCAGACTCATCCAGCCTTCTGAGCCGGGTTGCAGTGGTAGCGCCTCCGGCTACTCCTCCGATGATTAATACCTTTTTACTCATATGCACATTCTCCTATTCTGAATGACACGAAAACTTTTATTGTTAATTAAATAACTATACCCATAGTAGCATTTATTAAGCGCATGTTCAGTGACATAGTCACACGATAAATTGAATTGATTTTTCCGATAAGAATGCTATAATAAAATAAATTCATAATGTAAAAAAACATTTCATATTATGAACATTTTGGGTACGTAATCATCATAGAATAGAAGAGAGGTGAAAAAAATGAAAAAGGCAAAAAAACTGGAAATCGGGAGTACCATCGGTGTGATCTCGCCTTCGAGCCCGTCTGAAAAAAAGAGCGAGGTGGTAAGGG
>JAQUYZ010000077.1 GCA_028691625.1 Eubacteriales bacterium | reverse complement strand
ACCGGTGTTCATCAGAAGAAAGCAGCCGGTTCCATAGGTATTTTTCGCTTCCCCCTCCGAAAAGCAGGTCTGTCCGAACAGCGCAGCCTGCTGATCTCCCGCCGCCCCTGCAATGGGGATTTCTCCGCCAAAAATGGTACTGTCGGTCATGCCGTAGACACCACTTGACGGCTTTACTTCCGGCAGCATACAGCGTGGGATATCAAGTTCATCCAATATTTCCTCATCCCATTTTAGAGTGTTGATATTAAACAGCAAGGTTCGGGAAGCGTTGGAATAATCAGTGACATATACTCTCCCCATGGTAAGCTTCCAGATCAGCCAGGTTTCAATCGTTCCGAACAGAAGCTCCCCGGCTTCCGCACGCTTCCTGGCCCCTTTTACATTCTCCAGGATCCAGCGGATCTTGGTTGCGGAGAAGTAAGCGTCAATCGGCAAGCCTGTCTTCCGCCGGAATGGTTCCGATCGGCCCTTCGCCTTCAGTGCATCGCAGTATTCGGCTGTTCGTCTGCACTGCCATACGATAGCGTTGCAGATCGGATCACCCGTATTCTTGTCCCAAATCACAGTCGTTTCTCTCTGATTGGTGATACCGATGGCCGCGATATTCCTGCTGCCGGCATTGATTTTATACATTGCCTCCTGGGCGACTCCGATCTGAGTCGACCAGATCTCCATCGCATCGTGTTCCACCCAGCCCGGGTTTGGATAGATCTGTTGAAATTCCTTTTGCGCCGCACTGACGACCTCGCCCCTTTTGTTGTACAGGATGCAGCGCGAGCTGGTGGTTCCCTGATCCAATGCCATGATGTATTGATTCATGCTGTGTCCTCCCTTTCAATCTAAGAAACAGAAATTAGACAAAGTCCGCAAGCACCGTATTGGATAAATCAATTCCCTTTTTTGTAAATCGAAGCCGGCCGCTTTCGATTTGGATCAGCCCGCTTCTCAGATGCTTATCCAGAGTTTCTCCGTATACGCTTTCCAGATCGGCTCCGAATCTTTTTGAAAAATCAGCCAAGTCAATCCCTCTGATTTTTCTCAGGCCGGTAAAAAGATACTCTGAAATAGATTCCTCTTCTGTATTTCTGTGCTCCCATTGCATGAAAGAATCTCGAGTTGGAAAGGCGTCGACATGGCCGATATTGCCATATCCTTTCAGGTCCGTGCCGTTGCTGAAACGGATTCCATCCATGAAAGAATGTGCCCCGAGCCCAAGGCCGAGGTAATCCTCCATGGACCAATATTTTAAGTTGTGTCTGCACGAGTATCCTTCTTTTGCTGCATTTGATATTTCGTAATGCTGATATCCGGTGTTTTTTAACAATTTAACCCCACCGTGATACATGTCCCGGTCCAGCTCATCCTCGACCATCTTTAAGCTGCCTTCCTCGCTCATGGAAAAAAAGGGAGTCCCTTCTTCCAACTGCAGACTGTAAAAGGAAATATGCTCCGGTTCCAGACCGATTGCCTTCTCAAGGGTATCGATCCATGTTTTCATCGTTTGTCCGGGGATCGCAAACATCAGATCGATATTGATATTCCGAAATCCGCATTCTCTTGCCAGGGAATAGTTCATGAAAAAATCTGCAGTGGAATGCGCTCTTCCGAGCGTGCTCAGCAGCTCGTCGTCAAAAGATTGGGCACCGATGCTGAGGCGGTTGATGCCGGCTTCCATATACGTATTCAATTTATTTTTTGTAAGTGTTTTCGGGTTGGTTTCAATTGAGATTTCAACATCGGGAGCAACAGTGAAATCGTCCCGGACGGCGGTCAACAATTCTCTGATCAGGCCCTCGTCCGCCAGACTGGGCGTCCCGCCGCCGATAAAGATTGAATCTACATAATATTTATTACTGTAAATCTCATGATATACTTTCATCTCATGAAGCAAAGATCTGAAATAGGCCTTCTGTTCATCTTGCGGGATTCCGCTGAATGACAGAAAATCACAGTAATTGCATTTCCGGATGCAAAATGGGATATGTAGATAGAGCCCCAAGGCTTTCCTTGGGGCATCATTTTTATTTGTTCTCATCATACTTCAGCACCGCCGTAAATGCTTCCTGAGGCACCTCCACGGATCCAAACTGTCTCATCCTCTTCTTGCCTTCCTTCTGCTTTTCCAGAAGCTTTCTCTTTCGGGAAATGTCCCCGCCGTAGCATTTTGCCAGTACATCCTTTCGATAAGCTTTTACCGTTTCTCTTGCGATAACCTTCTGACCGATGGAGGCTTGTATCGGTACCTCAAACTGATGGGGGGGAATGATCTCCTTCAGTTTTTCGCAGACGAAACGGCCGCGGTAATACGCCTTTGATTCATGCACGATCATAGAAAAGGCATCCACCAGTTCCTTATTCAGCAGGATATCCAGCTTCACCACATTTGATTTCTCATATCGAATGAATTCGTAGTCAAGAGAGCCGTAGCCTCTGGTCTTTGATTTTAATGCATCAAAGAAATCATAGATGACCTCATTGAGCGGCATTTCATAATGGAGGGAAACACGGGTTTCGGTGATATACTCCATGTGAAGCAATTTTCCCCTGCGATCCTGACAGATTTCCATAATGCTTCCCACATACTCCTTCGGGAGCATAATGTCAGCCTTTACAATCGGTTCCTGAATATGGTCTATTTCAATCAAGGAAGGCAGATTGGAGGGATTTTGTATCATCTCTTCACTGCCGTCGTTCATCACTACTTTATAAATAACGCTTGGCGATGTGGTAATGATTCCAAGATCAAATTCCCGTTCCAGCCGTTCCACAATGATTTCCATATGCAGAAGTCCCAGAAAACCGCAGCGAAAACCGAAGCCCAAGGCGGTCGAGGTTTCCGGTTCGAAAAGGAAGGCGGCATCGTTCACCTGCAGCTTTTCCAGGGCATCCTTTACATTTTCGTATTTTTCGTTGCCGGCAGGGTAAATACCGCAAAAAACCATAGGCTGCACTTTCTTATAGCCCGGCATGGCCTCCTCCGTCGGGTCGCTGTCCAGCGTAATCGTATCACCGACACGGGCATCCGCAACCTGCTTGATGCTGGCACATACATAGCCGACGTTCCCGGCAGAAAGCTCGCTGACAGGCATCGGGCCGGGAGAATAAACGCCGACCTCGGTTACTTCGTATTTCTTTTTCGTATTCATGAGGCGGATCATATCGCCCTTTTTAATTTTTCCGTTGAATACACGGGTATAGATTACAACGCCGCGATAATTATCATAGTAAGAATCAAAGATCAGCGCCTTCAGCTTACCGCCGGCATCCCCCGTCGGTGCAGGAATCCTTTCCACGATGGCTTCCAGCACTTCCTCGATGCCGATTCCTTCTTTTGCGGAGATCAATGGAGCACCATGGGCATCGATTCCGATGATATCTTCGATTTCCAGAATCGCTTCCTCCGGTCTCGCGCTGGCAAGATCGATTTTATTGATGACAGGCAGTATTTCCAGATCCTCATCCAGGGCCAAATAGACATTGGCCAGAGTCTGGGCTTCCACACCCTGTGTCGCGTCGACAATCAGGATTGCTCCTTCGCAGGCGGCAAGACTTCTGGATACCTCATACGTAAAGTCGACATGACCCGGTGTATCGATGAGATTGAAAATATATTCATGTCCGTTTTTCGCTTTGTAAACCAGCCTTGTCGTCTGAAGCTTGATGGTGATTCCCCTCTCTCTCTCCAGCTCCATGTTGTCCAAAAACTGTTCCTTCATTTCCCGATGGGACACAAGACCGGTATTCTCGATAATACGGTCTGCCAGGGTTGATTTCCCGTGATCTATATGTGCAATGATGCAAAAATTTCTGATGTACTGTTGGTATGAATTCATTGTTCCTCCAAAATGTCATAGTTGATGCGCGACAACGTCGCACTCAAAGGTCGAATCATTATATCATACCAGTACAGCTTTTTACAATATCTCCGTATTAAATACGCTGTAATCCCTTTCCGGCTCTTCTATACCCAGTAGGCCCTGAACACGCACAACAGTTTGATCCAGACCAAGAATCACCCGATTGCTGAAAGCACTCCAGTTTTCTTTCAATTGTTTTATATTGACTTCGGCAGTTTGTCCAAACATGGAAAAAGTGACATACTCGGAATTTACGCGCCTAACATGAAGGGATATCCTTCCCTCCTGGTCCATCATGTCCGAATAGGCCTCATCCACGGCAGTGAACCCATACACTGCCGCGAAGACCAGGACAAATATCAATATTTTTTTTAATCGCATCGTCTCTCCTTAGCTGGAATAGAAGTTACAACCTATTCCTAACCAATTCATCCGGTGTTTATTCAATCTCCTTGATGGATTTTGCCAATACCCTTGCAAAATACTTTCCGGTCAGCTTCGCCTGCTCAATTGTATTTTGATTGTTTCCGACCTCAAGAAGCAAATGATAATCCGATACATATTGATTAAATTTATACTGTTTCTCAATAATCTTTCCGCCAAAGCCCGGATAAGTTTTCTCTGCGGTTTCGTTTACATGGTTTGCAAATAACCGCAAAGCTTCCACATTCGGATTTCCGGTTCCGATTACCAGACTGTATTTCGCTATCGTATCATTCTTGATTGTAGAAGTCATTGCTACATTACCGATGTAAGCTGCTGCATCCCTATGTAAATCGATTATGATCCTGGCGGATTCATTGCTTCCCATCAGTGTTTGAATCGTCTCGAGCGAACGGGTGTAGGATTGGCTGTAGGATGGGGAATCGTGAATCGTCTTGTCATGAATAACCTGAATTCCTTGTGCTTCCAACTCCTCAGTCAAAACATCCCCCACTTCCCGAACGGTTCCGTACTCAGCCAGGGAATGGAAATTTCCCTCTGACACAGGCTGATACGACTCGGTTGCATGAGTATGGTAAATAATCACAACAGGCTTGGAATAATCAATATTTGCAGTTGCGGGTCCGGGAGAATCCGAATCCTGGGTGTCGATCATATCCTGTGGAGTACCATCCTGATCGGAGTCATACGAATCCATATCAAAGACGATACCGGGATCCTCTTCGGCCAGATCGTCATCCAAAACCTCTGCACCGGGAAACATAGAGCCTATCATCGATTCAAAAATGCTCTCTGACTGTTTGGCATCAAAAAGACCCTTCGTCAGTTCAGCCGCAGGCTCCAATGTGTTTCCCAACGCTTCTCTTGATTCAAAATCAGCACTTCTGCTGACCGTAGGAAAGATGTTGCCAATATACATTTTTGCAACATCTTCCTGTTTCCCTTCTAAAATCCTTGCAGGTCCGCCATTTATGAAGCTGATCATGATGAAACCGGATATTGCCCAAAACAGAACGGTTAAAAGAACAAGCTTGCCACCGCCGAACCGTATCCCCCTGCGATATCCTCTATAATTTCTTCTCATTCATTCAACTCCCCATTCAACTCCTCATTCATATCGACTTGTGCGCTGAAGCCTCCGTTCAAACCATCAATACTAAGAGTATATGCCCGGATGAAGCGTTATATTAATTCCGTTTGAAATAATATCCGAGAAATCCTTAATCACCTGATCCACCTCTGTAGAAGTCACAATCATAGGAATTCCGTTTTCATCGATGTATTGCTCCGCACCTTCAGGGTCCTTCAGAAAGCCGAACAGATTGTCCAGAATGAGTGTTTTGGAATCGATGACAGTTGGTACGCCAATGGCGATTACCTTTGTCCCAAGCGTCTTTTCCGTCAACTGCTTCCGCATGTTGCCCGTGCCGGCACCCGGCGAAATTCCGGTATCGCTGATTTGTATCGTTGTACTGATGCGGTTGATATTTCTTGCTGCCAGGGAATCCACCGCTATGATAACTTCCGGTCTGGCGATCCTTGCGGCACTTTCAATCAAATCTGCGGTCTCCATCCCTGTCGAACCCATTACTCCCGGGATAAATCCGCTGACACAGGACATTTCATCGTCACTGTCCGAATCATACATTAAGAAATAATGGCGCGTAACCCTTACCTTCGAAACGGTATAGGGACCAAGTGAATCCGGTGTTACTTTATCGTTACCCAGGCCGATGATCAATACCTTCAGCTTGTTATGAAACTGTATCAGGCGTTTCAATTCATTTGCCAGCGCGATTGCAGCCTTGTCCTTTATTTCCTCCGCCCCGTCAACGACACCTTCCACTTCAAGCGTGATATAATTCCCGATCGGCTTTTGAAGCACCTGGCTGCCGTGTTCATCGGTTATTTTTATCCTCGTAATTCCTACGATATCCTCAAATGTGTCCGTTTCTACTTCAACGCCTGAGATTTCGATCCCCTCACCTTTATTTTCGGAATCGTACATTTCCTTATTTTCAATTGCCAAATCCGTTCTAAAATTCAATTTTTCGCCCTCTCTTTCGTGCAATATTCTTTTCTCATTTTTCCCTTGCATTTTTCATTCTATTCATCTATACTTAATGTTGCGATATTTTGCGAAAGTGGGGTGAAATAATGGCAAATATTAAATCAGCAAAGAAAAGAATCTTTGTTATCGCAAAAAAGACAGCTGCAAACAGGAGAGTGAAATCTCATTTGAAAGCGATCGTCAAAAACTTCGAAGCAGCAATTGCTTCCGGGGATTTTGATACCGCAAAGGAAAAACTGTCTTTGGCGGAAAAGAGACTGATGCAGGCTGCTTCCAAAGGAACCATCCATAAGAATGCAGCTTCCAGAAAAGTTTCCAGAATGACAAGCAGATTCAACAAAGCAAAAGCAGAATAATCTCACCCGTCCCCACAGTGCATAAGTTAAATGCACAAAATACACAAAAAATTGATCATGCCAAAGCCGGCGGTGTCTCCCGGTTTGTGGCATGGTTTATTTTTTGCGCACCTAGCCCCGTTTGCGAAGCAAACGCCGGCAGGCGCCATACGTTAATTCCCCAGCTTCAGCTGGTTGGGATTTTTCCGTTCGCACCTAGCCCCGTTTGCGAGGCAAACGCCTGCTATTGTTCAAGCAGTTTCAATACAGACAAAACCTCCAACTGTATACCGAGCCGGATGCATTTTTCATCCACCTCGAACCCTCCTGAATGGATTCCTTCATTTTCTCTGCCTTTATATCCGCTGCCCAGGAACAAAAATGCACCC
>JAQUYZ010000076.1 GCA_028691625.1 Eubacteriales bacterium | reverse complement strand
CTCTCCGATCTTTTATATCATTTTTTTAACTTACAATCTGGGGGCTGTTTCTCATTTATCAGGTTTCCTATGCCATATTGTGACGTCTTTTTCATGACTGCTTGCCCATTTTGGCATATATACTCCCAAAACTCAGTAATTGCAACGGTTTCAGGGGTCGAGGCTCTAATTTGCGTTTTAAGCGATTTTTTTTGGTATGGTGATAAGCTGATACCTATCATTTTTATCCTGAAAAGTGATATATTAGCATAAATGATATAATATGGGTTTGTTTACCAGGTCGTCCTGCAGATCAAATGTAAACCGGAATCAGAATCTCTTGGCCCGGATAAATGCTGTCCGCTGAAATGTCATTGAGCTTACAGATTTCATAGACAATCTGCCGGACATCTTTATCATCAGGTCCGAATTCCTGCGCGAGATTCCACAACGTGTCACCGGACTGAATGATGATTTCAGAGTATGTCGGCTTCGTCAAGCTTTCCGCTTGATTTGCACCGATCATTGTACCGGTAATACTGATCAACGCTACCATCGCTATGGTCAGGAACAAAGTAAATCTGAATTTTGATTTGATTCTGTATTTCTTCTTCATGATTTCCAACCTCCGCATCCCCTGTTCTCATTTAAAACATTTGTTCTTTTTTCTATAATAACAGAATATACGTTCGTTGTAAAGAATTATTTGAAACATTTGTTCTTTTATTTAATGACAGTACCCCCTTTTGAGAAAAATCTTGACGGTCCAATGAAAGTATCACAAACAGTTGCGCGAAAGAAAACCGCTATCTCCCGATTCGGAAATAGCGGAATGCCACCAGATTTTCATTATTCATTTATAATTAGTATGTACTAAATTTTTATAACTATCCCCTCCGTATCAATACAATCGTAATCACAGTCAAATGTATATAAATTTATGCCATGGTTCTTACAAAATTCGTAATACATATAATCATTGATATCCACTAAATGAATGTTTGAAATAATATCTTGGATAGGGCAATCAATGCTTTCACCAAGTTTTGAAAAGTTTATAACATCTTTAATCACTTGACTACAAAGTTGCTTAGCAGTTTGAAACTCTGGAACTTTACGATAGGATTTAATATCACCTACACCCTTGCCACCATTTTTTTTGGCTGTAGCATTATATTCTTTCATTTTGGCCTTTTGAACTGAAGAAATAACTTCCACTAATTGCTCTTTACAAGTCACAATCACAATATTATCTTTCAATATTTTTTTCATTAAAGCACTTGCCACAGTAGCTTGTCTAATCTCGGTTGGTGTTGTAGGTGATTTTACACCAGTTAATTCAAACCAAACGCATGTATCAAAAAAAACCATTACAATTTCTCCTATTCCATATCTTCACGTTTCAATAAAGCTCCATCACGTACCATTTTAATCTTTGAAATTGTAGCTTCATTTGCATTTAAAATTGAAATTCTGCCCATTATTTCAGGCCCTTTTTCCAAAATTAAATCGCCTATTATTGGATTTAGAAAAGCTGTAATAACATAGTTTACTCCATCAAAATCAAGTGTAATCTTGTCATCTTCGATTACTTTTAAGATTAATTTTAAACATGCTTTCCCATCCTCATATGAAACAGCTGTATCATCGTTAATAAATTCTTTTATACGTATGTTCATAAAATCACCTCTCTCTATTTATAGTATGCTAGATATCCTCCAAACTTACACTTTTGAATGAAATTTTTGACTCTTTTTCGCTACATAATAGACACTTACTAACATCAAATAATTTTACCTTAAAAGTTACACTGGTTCCTGGATAATTACCTTTTGATTGTTGTACTTCAATAGCTTTGTTCTTTTGTAGTGTACAAGAAGCGTCACCTGAGAAAATCATCATCTCGCCATTTACTGCCTTTAAATATGATATAAATGTTGATAGACCAAATCCACCCGATCCATCTCTGGTAGTATTTCCTTCTTCAATTGCCCAATAAAAGCATTCTTGGCTGCTTATGCTTTTATTTTTTTGCTTTTCAAAATATAGTTTTACATTTTTTACCAAAGTGGTCCCGTAGTCAATAACATTAGATACTAAGTAAAAATCCTCTTCTTCTTTGCTATAAATTAAATCATATGCGAAAAAGAAATTCTTTTGATTACTATGGTTTATTGCATTTGAAAAAATTTCTCCAATTGTTGTTGATAGAAATTCTTTGATTTGATTTTTATTAATAGCAATATTTTGATCGATCAATATATCAACTATTTTGTTAACCGTTTGTGAGACATCATCATACCCATCAAATACATACATCGGGATGTCATGATTTTTTATTGTGGTAGCTAACACTATCTCTTGGAAATCATTACTACGCTTTCTAACAACTGTATTTAAGATTAGATTCTGTAATTCATAGTTCCAAAAGACACGCTTTGTTTTACTAACATATTTTATGGTATTATCGAGGTATGCTAAACATAATTTGTCAAATTCACAATTAGCATCACAACTAAACAAAACATTCTTAAAATCTTTGTTCATTACAAGTTTAAATACATATGTCAATTCATTAATAAATTCTATACTAAAATTCAATTTCTCTGGTAGGTATATAAATAATCTGTTTTGAGTTTTTTCCAATTTATATTTAAACATAATTCCACCTTGTAAACTATACATAACTTTATATTACAATTATAACAGTTAGTATGCAAGGAAATAATTAGTAGTTTATTCATGATTGTTTATTTTCCTGTACCAACCATTCTGCTATAAAACTGATCTGACCATTTTACAAGTTTATTTCTGTTCATCAGCCCCGCAATAAAGAGAACAACTGCGACGGCTCCCAGGATAATCAGCCCGGTATAGCTGCCGTTATAAAACATATTCCCCATCATGATGCTCCCGATCATCGCCGGCGACCTGCCGATCAGAGAAAGCAGCAAAAATGGAATGATGCGGATTTCTGAAACGCCTGCGGCGTAAGTAAACAAATCCTTGGGAATTCCTGGGATCAGAAAAATAACAAACAATACGAGATAGGACCGTTTGCTGTTCAGGGTACGGACAAATCGGGTGAATTTTTCTTCTCCAAAGATGACATGAAGTGCATCCTTGCCCAATAAACGGGCAAGATAGAACGTAATAACCGTTCCCAAAGCGACGCCGATCAATGAGAACAATAATCCCAGCCAGAAATGATAGGCGTACCCGGACGCAAACTGAAGCGCCTGTCCCGGCAGAACAGAAACGATAATCTGAAAGACCTGCAGTCCCATATAGATAAAAATACTCGCAGTCTTGTATTGTTTCAGCAGTTTATTGATTTCATCCAGACTTTTAAATCGATCGATCAGCTCCGGATAAGTAAAGTATACGTAAATGGGAACTCCGATCACTATGCCGCATAAAATCAGCAGCTTCAAAACAGAAACAATTGTACGAATTCGTTTTTTTCGTTTTTCATTGCCATATCCCATTTCAGTCACCTGATCGTCACCAGATCTTTATCATATAAAGTCTGCAGGGCTTTGATCACGCCAAACTTGGAATGCTCGTAGGTCAGTCCGCCCTGGAAATACACGATATAGGGAGGCCGGATCGGCGCATCTGCGCTCAGCTCGATGGAGGAACCCTGAACAAAGGCCCCGGCGGCCATGATCACCGGATCCTCGTAACCGGGCATATCCCAAGGCACCGGATTAACGTGGGAATCAACAGGAGCAGCCGCCTGAATTCCTTCACAAAAAGCAACGACTGATTCCGGAGTCCCAAGTTTTACGGCTTCTATGATATCGCTTCTTCTGTCCTCCGGCTTCGGGCAGACTTCAAATCCTAGATTTTCAAATACCTTCGCGCACAGAATCGCGCCTTTCACCGCACCGTTGACTGTTTTCGGAGCAATAAACAGACCCTGAAACATCGTCCTCGTCTGTCCGAAGGTCAGACCGCATTCTCCGCCGATCCCTGGAGAGGTCATGCGATATGAAATTGCCTCGATTAAATCAGACCGGCCTGCAATATAGCCACCGGTCAGGGCGAGTCCGCCGCCTGGATTTTTGATCAAGGAACCCGCAACCACATCTGCACCGACTTCTGTCGGGTCCTTTGTATCCAGGAATTCACCATAGCAATTATCCACCATGCAGATGATATCCGGGCGAAGGCCTTTTACAAAACCGGTCCACTCCTCGATTTCAGGTATTGTAATCGCTTTCCGCCAGCCATATCCGGTCGCTCTCTGAACGGTCACCATTCTGGTTGCCGGAGAAATGGCTGCCTTTAGTGCTTCCAGATCAATGGTTCCGTCAGCACGCAGCTCTACCTGTTTATAGGATACGCCAAAATCCTTCAGGGAGCCTTTGCCTTCTCCGCGGATTCCGATGACTTCTTCCAACGTGTCATAAGGAGTTCCGGTACAATAGATCAACTCATCTCCTGGTCTCAGTATACCCGATAATGTAAGGGTTAACGCATGGGTGCCATTGACAATGATTGGCCTGACCAGCGCGGCATCGGTCTTGAATAGGTCCGCATAGACCTTTTCCAGTGCCTCTCTTCCGGGATCATTGTACCCGTACCCGGTATTCCAGGCGAAATGCCTGTCTGAAATCCTGTTTTTCTGAAACGCATCCAGAATTTTGTACTGGTTATAGGCCATGCTGTCGTCCAACTCCCGATATACGGAAGTGACCTGTTCCTCTGCTTCCGATACTGCCTTCAGCACGGACGCGTGGATCCCAAATTCCTCATTTAATAATTGAAACGTGTTTTTCTGCATCGTAAGCTCCTATTTATTTACATAATATACTTATTGTTTATTTCTTCTCAAATTCATCTTCCCACTCAAAGTTATTGACCAAGTCCTTTTTCACATTCTTTTTATGAGCGGCATATAGCTGAGTTGTTGTTACATTTTCATGATCCAGCAAGGCCTGCACATCAAAGATGGAGTTGCCCCTGCCGATCAGCGAGGTTGCAGCCGTTGCCCTCAATTTATGAGGACTGTAACCCGAATCCCTTGAAGTAGCCAGCCCGATGGAGGTATATTTTTTGACCAGCTCTCTGATCTGACGTTCTGTCATCCGTTTTCCCTGCAGAGAAAGGAACAGGGCATCCCTGTTTTCCGCCGCCAGCTTCTCGTCAGCCGCCCGTTCTTCATTGATATATGCAGCAAGAACCTTTTCCACTGACTTATTCAACGGCATCATGGATTCTTTTCCGCGTTTTCGATAAATTTTAAACTCTCCACGGCTGAAATTGAAGGAAGAAACGTTCAGCTGCTGTAACTCCGATAATCGCAATCCGTAGGTAAGGAATAAAATCAGGATGGCTTTGTCTCTTTTTTTCGTTTTTTCCCAGAATTCCCGTTCTTTTTTTGTGAGATTGCCGCCAGTGGATACCGCATCCAGCATACGCATTACTTCATCATCCTGAAGCGCTTTGATTTCCCTTTCGCCAGGCTTCGGCAATTTGATGGGATCAAAGGCATCGGTAATATTTTTGCCGATCAGCTCATCCCGGTACAGGTATTTAAACAATACAGAGATGGACGACTTCTTTCTGGATAATGATTTCTTATCGTTTTCATAAATATATACTGCTTTTTCCTTTTCCACTTTATATCTTCTGCAATAATCGATGAAGATATTAACGTCCACCGCCTTTATTTTTTCAAAATCATCCAGTTTGATCTCCTGCGTTTTTTTCGCTTCCGTCAGCTCTGTTTCATGGATCAGATAACTGCAGAAGAAACGAATGTCCTGCAAATAGGCTAACCTGGTCATGGGAAGGACATTTCCCTTCAGATATACGAAAAATCCACTGAGAAAGCGCGGAAGCTCGTCCTGAATCAGTTGACATTTTTCCATGATATCATTTTCTTTCAAGATGATGTTGTCCGGTTTGTCGCTTTTATTATGAATTTTTAATTCTTTTTTCACAGCCATCTTCGTTCTCCTCTGATTGGATCACAGCCTACTACAGCTTCGGGGGGTATCATACCTTATCGCTTTGATCGAATCCTGTCAATAATGGCGGAGAGTGCATTTTCTTCCGTAGGATATTCCGATAAATTAAACCAACTCATATCCGCATACCGTCTGAGCCAGGTCAATTGTCTTTTGGCATAATGCCTCGTATTGCGTTTGACCAGACGCACCGCTTCATTCAAATCATACTCCCCATGCAGATGCGCAATGATTTCCTTGTAGCCGATTCCCTTCATGGAGATACTGTTTTCCGTCAGACCCATCTTCAGAAGAGATTCGATCTCCTGCACCAGGCCGGCTTTCACAAGCTGATCCACTCGTTGGTCAATCCGCCGGTAAAGCTCCTCCCGGTCTCTTGTCAATCCGATTAGCACACAGGCATACTCCTTCGTCGGGATAAATGATTCCCGGAATTCGCGCATTCTCTCACCGGTCGTTTCGGCCACTTCGATGGCACGAATTACCTTTTTCAGATTGTTTGGATGGATCCTTTCAGCCGCTGCCGGATCCAGTGATTTCAGCCGGTCATGAACATGACGGCTTCCATGCTGCTCTGCATCCTGCTCCAACTGCTTTCTGAAATCTGCTTGTTTCGGCATGATGGAAAAGTCCATCTCATAAAGTAAAGAATTCAGGTATAATCCTGTTCCCCCCGCTACGACGGGTATTTTCCCTTCTTGGAATATCTGGTCGATATATTTTTTGGCCAGAATCTGATATTCTGCTACGGAAAATTCTTCTCTCGGGTCGATCTCATCCACCAAATGATGCTTCGCCTGGGTCAGTTCTTCTTTGGATGGTTTCGCGCTGCCGATATCCATATATCGATAAATCTGCATGGAATCCGCTGAAATGATTTCTCCCTGAAAAGCTCTGGCAATTTCAATGGCATATTTCGTTTTTCCTACAGCGGTAGGTCCTGCAACAAAGAGTACCGTTTTTTTATCCTGCATCTTTATTTCCCCTCAAACCCGCTTGAACATCTTTTCAAGCTCATACTTCGTCAGCTTTACAAAGGTCGGTCTTCCGTGAGGACAAGAGTACGGATTTTTTGTCTTCGCCAAATCAGAAATCAGCCGGTTGATTTCCTGCTTATCCAGTACATCATGGGCTTTCACCGCTTTTTTACATGCATTCGTGATAATGGTGCTGCTCTTCTTTTGATTTTCCAGAT
>JAQUYZ010000075.1 GCA_028691625.1 Eubacteriales bacterium | reverse complement strand
CTATCAGTCGCTCGCCTTTATGAACGCCGCCGTTTGCAAGCATTTGCGAAAATATTAAATAATCGCGCAAGGTTGAGTACAGACCGGCCCCGCCTGCTTCGTATATGGCGTCAGGCTGGTGATTTGCGTCTAAAAAGCCAACTGACGGGGTTAATTTGGGAGTGTTATCATCAGTTTTATAGCAAACGGCCATATTTGCTTCATTGCCACCGTGGTATCTATAATCAGTATTTTTCATCTCCAGAGGATCAAAAATATTTTCATGGAAGAAGTTTCCGATACTCTTTCCGGAAATGACCTCAATAAGGCCTGCGATCAAATCGTGCCCGTGCCCGTAGAGCCAGCGCGTTCCGGGTTCAAAGGCAAGAGGGACGGTTGCCATTGCCTTTAAGTGTGTACGAAGATCAAATTCACCTTCACCTGCAAATTCAGAAATGATTTTCTGTAGAGCCAGCGACGTCGGCGTTCCATCGGAAGGATATCCGATACCGCAAGACATTGTGAATGCGTGCTTTATAAGAATTGGTTGTTTTGCCTTTTCGATAACCATTTTGCCGTTATCAAGTGTTTTGCATACACTCATGTCCTTGAATTCGGGCAGATAGTCTGAAATGGGCTCGTTTAACAGGAACTTGCCTTGCTCAAACAGCATCATCGCCGCAGTACAGGTAACGATTTTTGTCATCGAAAACATGCGATAAAGCGTATCGGGGTTTGATTTGATCCCCGCCTCGCGGTTAGCATATCCAAAATATCCTTCGTAAAGAGTTTTACCCTCTTTTGCAACTGCACAGCAGCAGCTGGATGGACCCCGATGATTTTCGCTGACAAATTCACCAAGCAAGTTTTCCAGTGGTATAAAGTTTTTCATGTCGGCTCTCCATATCTCTTTTATACATACGGTTAGTTTTGAAACACATTTTGCTCAAGACAATAGATAATTTGTTTGTAATTACGGATTATTCCGCGGATATTACAAATTATTTTGATGTGGTGCTCTTTTCGATCAGCTGACTTGGGACGACGCTTTCGTAGGCGATGTAGTTGTCAAAAGCGTCAACAGCGATCTGTGCCATGAGAGGAATGTTTTGTTCAATGGAAGTGATCGGATAAACGGCGTTCTCGGAAACTGGAGAATTGTCATACCCGATCAATTCAATCTGCTCGGGCAGGCGGACGTGATGAATAATACACTGGCGCTCAAACATGTTGGCAATATCATCATTTGAGCAAAAAACGCCGATTTTTTTATTGGGATATTTCTCTATGACAAAATCAAAAATTTTTTCCATAGCCGCCGTCGCGGCCGGAGATACAGGATCGGTTAAGTCTTTGTTGATGATTCGCTCATAGGGGTATTTGCCGACAACGGCACATTCAAACCCGATAATTCGCTTGAAAGACGGCCACATTTCGCTGTAGTCGTTGTTGATATGAACGATAACCTCACATTTATTTTTTATTAGCAATTCAGCGGCAAACTTACCACCAGAAAAGTTATCATTATTTATCTGCATAAATTTTCCTCCGGCTCGTTCCACAGAAATAACCGGGACCGGGAACTGTTCGATTTCTGAGGCCGGAAGCAGCGGGCTTAGTAAAATAAGCCCCTTGATACGATAAGTGAACAGATTTTTTACAATCTCTAATTCGTCTTCTTTTGAAGTGTTTGACGTATATGTGATAAAATTATATTTTTTTTGTTTTCCCTGCTCAATAAGCTGACTGAGCAGTTCGGTGTAAAAACCCGTATGCAAGTGTGGGAAAACCACGCCAATCAAATTTGATTTTCCTGTAACTAATATGCGGGCAAGGTTATCCTGAGTGTAATCCATTTCTTTGATAGCATTTTCGATTTTAGCTCTTGTTGCTTCTGATAATAGAGCCGGTCTGTTAAAAAACCTTGAAATCGTCGTCAGCGAAACATCGCATTTTTGTGCGATATCGCTGATCTTTACCTTGCCCTTCTTTTCTATATTCATATTCTGTCTTGTTCTCTTTCCGTTTGCAATAATATTATGCAAACATTATCCTGAATAAATTATAAAACAATATTTTCGATTTGTAAACTGTCATTGAAAATATTTTCAATGACAGTTTTAAATTAAAATATATAGTAATAAAAATGTAAACATTTGATGAAATAATGTACAAAATCGCTAATACATTTTTATATATACTGCTAATATTTGTGTAGTATTATATGAAAACGATTGACAATAAAGATTAAATTATCTAGTATATAAATACGAGGGATATAATAATATATAATTACAGCTACAAATTTTAGAGGAGTGGATATAGTAATGAATGTATGGCAATCAATTAGCCCTTTAGGCGGACTTCCGTTCATTAAATCATCCGCTTAAAAGAGAGCATCAGGTTATGATGTAACCGATGGAAATAGAGATTTCTGGACGGTAGGTGTCGGCGATACTGCGGTTATGGCAGGCATTGAAGGTGCCGACTGCATCAAACATTTCGGAAAGCACAAAGAAACAGCCGAACTCGAGTCTGCTGAGAAACGTCTGCCCAGGCGCTGGCCTGAACACGGTACATAGGATAGATAATGATTTGCTTCTGAAGAATAAAAGGATATTTTTTATGAAATAACAAAATTAAAGGGAGAGAGCCGAATGAAAAAGAAAGTCATTGCGTTGTTGTTGGTTTTTATAATGGTATTTTCTATCACAGCTTGTAGTGGCGCCTCTGGTTCAGGAGATGAGGACATGACCATTGCAGGAACCCCGAGATCTGAGACACTTATCGTTGACCCTGTTACAGGCGCCAGTACAAACCCAACCTACGGCAACCCCTACCTCACGGGCACTGACCTTAAACAGGGTTTACAGCAACTTGCAATATGCGAATTGTGGGGACTCAATTTTGCCACAGGCGTGTAATATCCGGAGCTGGCATCAGAAATGCCGATTGCCTTAGACGAAAATAATACATCATTTCAAATAAACCTTCGTGAAGGCATTACATGGTCAGATGGAGAAAAATTTACTGTTGATGATGTTATTTTTACGATTGAAGCGTTGATTGCTGCAGAAGACGAACTCTCTGAGGGTGTCACACTTGATAACTATGTTGCAAATTGTGAAAAACTTGATGATTACTCGATGATCATCAACTGCGATGTACCTTGGTCAAATATCACAGAGTCATTGTTCTTTACAAACGGCTTTGCAATTATCCCAAAACATATTTATGAAAACGAAGATATCGCGACATTTGAAGATTCCAATCCCGTCAACTTAGGTGCTTACAAACTTGTTAAACGCGATCAGACAAGTGGAACATGGAGCCTTTGGGAGAAACGCGATGACTGGAAAAACAGCGCTGTCGGCGTGATTTCCGGCGAGCCCAATCCGAAGTATATCCTTTTCCAGTATTATTCAACTGAAGAAACACGCACAATGGCGCTTGTCAACAACGATATTGACATGCTGTGCAATGTTACTCCCGAAGCTTATAAAGTTATGACGGAGTCCAGCGAGTACATAAGCGCATGGAGCAGTGAATTCCCTTATGGTACATTTGATGACGTTTGTGCGCGCGGAATGAAGGTAGCGTGCAACAACGGCGCGTACAGTGATGCGAACTTCCGCTGGGCACTTGCTCTTGCAATGGATATTCAGGAAGTTGCAATTACAGCCTTTAACGGTCAGCTCCGTGTCACTCCTGTTGCCCTTGCTCCAACAAAAGCTATGATGGATGCATACATTAAACCAATGACTGACTGGCTGAATGATTTTAAGCTTGATGACGGATATGCGCCATTTAATCCAAATTATGCAACTGAGCTGGCAGCCTATTTGACATCACAGGGTGTTGAAGGCCTTCCGACTGATGAACAGAAATTAATAGATCTTTTTGGCATCGGATGGTGGAAATATGATACCACTGAAGCGAGCGCGCTGATGGAAAAAGCCGGTTTTGAACTGGTCGACGGCAAATGGAATTATGACGGGGAGCCTTTCCAGATTACAATTCTCGCTCCATCCGGATTTGAAGTACAGTCTGAACGCATGGCAACCGCTGTTGCTGATCAGTGGCGCAAGTTCGGTCTTGATGTAGAAGTTGTGAATAGTGATTCTTCAGTATATTGGGGAACATTCACCACAGGATATGACGGCGTATATTCAAACATTCTTGGCTGCGGCTACTTTTCAACAAACCTTTTGTCCGTTTTTATGAATTATAAAACTGACAATATAGTTGAATTGGGAACATACGATAACGGCAATAACTATCGTTGGGGCAATTCAACCGTCGATGCTTTAATTGCCGAAATGGGCACACTGGATTATAATGATACAAAGAATACTGAGCTGGCAACTCAAATTCTTAAACAAATGGTTATTGAGATGCCTTGTATTCCAATGTACAGTTCAACGATGACTCTTCCTACGAACAGCTATTATTGGACAAATTATCCGACTGCTGATAACGCATACAATGGCCCGTGGTGGTGGCATACGACATTTAAGTATATGCTGCCAGAGATCACATCAACAGGAAAATAATTACCGATAATAATCAATAATCTCTTTCTAGTGCCTAACGTGCTACGGGTCAAAACATAGTGTGCAAATAATTCAAATTTTTGTTTGTACAGCACGTCAGGCACGAATATACTGTATGCAGAGGCATACGTTTTATAGATACCTTAGCAGGCTGAGCGATATTTATAACTGTGTAAAATGCATTTCCATTTTCTGAAAGAAGGTTATTGCATGAAACTTAGGAAATACTTTGCTATACGATTTCTGATTTGGGCGCTGACAATATGGTTAGGTGTTTCAATTGTCGTTTTCCTGGTTCGTATCATGCCCTCGGATCCTATTGAAACAATGATCAACAGGTTAAATAATGTCTCCGGAGGATCTACGATGCCGGAGTCAAAAATTGCAGCGCAGAGAGAGATGTTTAGAGTTCAATTTGGACTGGTCGGAACACTTTGGCAGCAGTATTGGGAATCTATGAGAAATCTGTTGACCTTTAATTTTGGCCCGTCCTTTTCTTCATATCCGACGGAAGTTTCATTTCTGATTGGAAGGGCAATGCCTTATACTATTGGCCTGCTTCTCGGCACATCGCTCATTTCGTGGGTACTTGGAAATGCAATTGGCCTGTTTGTAGGTCTCAACCCAAGAAAATGGTATTCCAAAACCCTTGAAACAGTTTCAATGTGTGTTTATCCAACCCCCTACTTTATCATGGCGCTGATTTTGCTGATTCTTTTTTGTTACTTAAACAGTTTCTTTCCGCTGACTGCCGATTTACCTAATTATTTTTCATTTACGCCATATTATTTTAAAAAACTTTTCAACAGTTTTTTCCTGCCTGCCTCTTCAATGATTGTGCTCGGATGCGGTTGGTGGATTATAAGTATGAAATCTCTTTCCAACAGCACGTCTGAGGAAGATTTTGTACATTATGCGCGCTTAAAAGGTTTAAAGAACAGAACGATATCATACAGCTACGTTTTCAAAAATTGTATTCTTTCACAAGTTACTGCACTAGCTCTGCAGCTTGGCGGAATATTCTGCGGTGCGATGATGGTTGAAGTTATGTTTGGAATTCCCGGTATTGGTGGCCTTCTTCAAATGGCAGTTGTTCAGAGCGATTATAATCTTATGTTGTCTATTATAACGATTTCGATCGTTGCAGTCGCGACTGCAACATTGATTGTAGATTTAATTTATCCGCTGCTTGATCCGCGAATTCGTTATTCATAGGAGGTGCGTCGTATGCTTAAGAGAATAGATATCTTTATGTGTACTTGGCGTGCATTTGGCGTACGCTTTAAAATCGGGCTGTTAATAGTCAGCATGTTTTTCATCTTCGGATTTATTGTTACAGTGTTTTGCCCAATTGATACTGCGGAGCTTTCAAATTATATGAAGAATATGAAGTCGTCATCAGAGCATCTTCTTGGAACCAACGCAGTAGGTCAGGATATTTTTTGGCAGCTTCTGATGTCAATAAAGAATTCGCTTATTATCGGCGTACTTACTGCTACTTTTGCCACACTCCTAGCATTGCTTGTCGGGATATCATCTGGCTTCATCGGGGGTAAGACGGAACGTGTCGTCATGTTTCTGTGCGATACAATTATTGTTATCCCAATGCTGCCGATTTTAATAATGATTGCCTCACTGCTCAAAGGGCGCGCATCCATCTATATAATTTCCCTAATATTGATTTTTTTTAACTGGCCGGGACCGGCCAGGCAGACGCGCTCACTCACCCTGAGCATTCGAGAACGCGAGTTCATTAACACGGCGCTGTTTTCTGGCGAATCAAAGTTAAAAATCATTGTTTGCGAGATTATGCCGCATATAATTCCGTGGGCGATGGCAAATATCATTAACACAATACTAGTTGCTATTGCTGCGGAATCCAGCATGGCAGTACTTGGTTTGTCTTCAGCCTCGTTGAACACGTTGGGGACAATGATTTATCAAGCACGTCAATATCAGGCGCTTCTTCTTGGTAACTGGAACTGGATCGGTGCTCCCGTCGTTGCAATGATGGTTATGTTTATTGGTTTGTTTTTCACTTTTACCGGTTACAACGAATATATCTCGAGAAAGAGAGGCCTCTGATATGCTTAAGGTCGATAATGTGTCTGCACAGTACCGTGTAATTACAGGTATCGTTCCAGTTGTAAATAATGTTAGTTTCACCATTAATGATAACGAGGTTTTTGGCATTGCAGGTGAATCCGGCTGCGGGAAGACCACGTTATTAAAGGTTTTATACGATATTATTGAATTTCCTCTTGAAATATCTGCAGGGAAGGTATCTCTGATCTGTAAAGACAAGGATGGAAATGATGTTCACTATGATTCCGGTGAAATAAAAAAATGCTGGTGGGAAAACATTTCCTACATACCGCAGGCGGCAATGAGCATATTGAACCCCGTTACGAAAATAGAAGATCAATTTTTTGACGTCATTAAGACAAAGAAAAAATTAAACAAAACTGTTGAAAGAAGAAATATCGAGGAATTTTTAGATGAGTTATCACTGGCTCCTGAAGTTCTAAAAGCATACCCGCATCAGCTTTCCGGCGGTATGCGGCAGAGAGTTATTATTGCCTTAGCGACATTTATGCACCCAAGTATTGTTTTAGCTGATG
>JAQUYZ010000074.1 GCA_028691625.1 Eubacteriales bacterium | reverse complement strand
ATTTCATATTGCTCTTTGTCCACTGTTCAAGCACATTCAGTTGTTCCGGCGTGTGGAACCAATGCTCACCGCCGTCCATTATCGTCAGTTTGCAGCCAAACTGATCAACAAACGCATCCACTGTTTTCTTTTCCGTCAGATTGTCTGCCGTCCCATATAAAATTGATGTTGGGGCAGCCCATTCAGCGATTGTGTGTTTTCGAACGTAGCTCAAATATTCCCATGAAAGCGTTTCTCCGAAATTCGTTGAAATGATTTTCTCCTTTTTTAGAAGATCTTCCGTAACACCAGACCATTTCATCATATTGAAGATCAGCTGTTCCATATCCAATATTGGCGATACAAACAGATACCGATCGATGGTTTCTTCAGCAAAACTGAGCATTGAGAAATAGGCACCGATACTGTTTGCCCGAACACTTACATGATTCCATCTGTCCTTTGCCCTGGATAGAATATACCTGAATTCAAGAACCGCATGCCACGGGTTGAACATGTCCGTTTCCTTATTACGTTCCCCATGTTCCGGCAGATCAAAGCTCAGCACCTGATATCCCTTCAGACATGCAATGCCGGCAAACGACTCTGCTTCTTCTTTATTTCCATTCTTGCCGTGAATGAACAGAAACAGCTTTTCCGATGGCTCTCCGTAAACGACGGCCGGAATACCATCCATTTTAAATATCTCCATGAGACCTCCCTGTGATTATTTAATAGTATATATCAATTTCTGTCACGGATAATCGAACATGGTGAGAAGTTCCCCATTTGAAAAACCCATGCTATGATATCAATGTTCAAAAACTGGATTAACTTCATGAATAATGCCGTGATGATTCGGGCAAACAATAAGCTGATTACTTGCATCATTATGATAAGGATATCGAATCTGTAGAGTATCTTTCACTCGGCAGTACAACATCATTTGTAAGACAAGCAACGCCAAAATAGTTCAGTACGTCTTCAATCGGATAATAACCGCCTTTTGGTTCGTCCGGACCCGTACCAATCATCAACCAACTTTGAGGGTTATTCACTCACCGCTAATTGATAAAGCTGATCGATACTCATACCGAAGGTACTGTTCACATATTCCTGAAACAACTCAATGCCTTCCATAAAGACGTCTTGCACCTCCAAACCACTGTACATAGCCTCAAACTGAGCCTTTACAGTATCGCGATCGGGATATTCCCCGCTAAATTCGCCAGTTTTGGCAAAGCATTCATACTTCACAGAAGCGCTGTCCCGATCCGACTGGACCGCATATCGATGCTCATCAGGATAGTACCATATCACAAGCAGATAGCCGTTCATTTCCTTTATAAATGTCACGCAGCTGTTTTCCCATGCTTCTGGACGGCTGCCCCACTCAGGTATATTGATGGTGATGTTCAGCTTGTTGGCATCGTCTTTATATTCGCACAGGGCGTCGGTTTCGATATAATTCGTAAAGCCCATATCGATAAGCTTATTTGTGGCAAGCTTATAATCCTTATAATTCTTGCCGGCATCGCTGAGATTCTGGAAAATACAGATGGTATCATTCCCGGCGAACATGATACTATTGCTTACCTCGCCATATCTCAACAGGTTTATGTTATTATTGTTTTCGTCGAAACCTTCATATTTTAACTCTGCCTTTATGCTTTTCATGATTCCGGCCACATCTTCGATTGTATTGTATACAGCGTCGATTTGTGCATTATTCTGGTTTTTACGCACAAAGATCTTCGATTGCCCGGTAATGGGCATGACATCAAAATATTTTGCGACGTCAGACAGAGAATTAAGGTTGTAATTATCTTCAATGATCTTTCTATATCTTGAAGCATCCTCAATCGACGCAGTTAGCCGAAGATTGCACCCATCCACAAAGTCATAGTTGTGGTCATCCTTTTCCGTTGGGGTAATTTTACAATTGACGTCAAAACCGGCCGCATCCAGTCTGCCGTCGATACCGACTCCGCCGTCTCTTTGAAATACATCAATACTTTTTTGAATACTCTCCTCATCTTCGTTTCCTAAAAGCTTTGAGAGATATGTAATAATTTCTTCCGGTTCCCCCTGTGCTGTCAGATATAATTGGTAAAAAACAGAATTGACGTTATCTTCAACGCCCGCTGCGTAGACAGTATAACCTTCCGGAAACGAGACGCCGAAGAATAAATTCATATCATCACTCAGCAAATCGGCGGGAATTACATCGCAATCCTCCGCCGATGCCGGCTGCGCACTCTTAGCTGTTGCATCTTTCTCAGCGGTACTGCATCCTGTGAAAAGCAACAATACCATTACAACCACTATGGGAACCAAGACCAATCCATTTTTATCAGGACTATGAAATCGCTTTGTCATATCAAATTTCCTCCTCTTAATAATAAATTTATCAATACGTGATCAATATATTATGTATCGGTTTTTCTGTTTTAGAAGATTAGCTTTGAATTTCTGATATAGGAATAAACTGAGCAGGTGTCTCCGAATGCTCACCAAGCATCTTTTCCATCCATATCACATCATACCATTTCCCGAATTTATAACCGCATTTCGTAAAATGGGCCACCTTTGAATACCCTAAATGTTCATGAAAAACCATGCTCGTATTGTCCAGATGTACATCCTCAACGGTTGTATATGCAATACCGGCATTCAGGTTGATCACGTTCTGACACTTCAAGATGTCTCCCAAGGCAAGATACATTTTCTTACCCAAACCCCTGCCTCTACAATCCTGCCGCAGATAGATGCTAGTTTCAGCCGCCCTGTTGTATGCTGGACGTTCTCTAAACACGGACGCATATGCAAATCCAACAATGCACTTCTCTTCCAATGCAACGATGTAGGGATATTTCTTCAAGATATTCTTGATACGTTTTGAAAATTCTGCGGCAGATGGCGCTTCATATTCAAAGGTAATGGCTGTATTTATAACATATGGGGAATAAATTGATAGAATTTCTTCGGCATCTTCCTCTACTGCCATTCTGATCGAGAGATTTGTGTTCACTATTTCACCTTCTTTCCACTTGGCTGCGAGACCAAATTGGATAATTGGGAGGTTTCAGCATATCAATGTATTACTAACTAATTATCGTTGTTCGGTCTGACCTTCCTGTTATTGCTAAAGCACGCAACTCAATTTGACGTCTTATTTTTAACTAAGTCGGAATAGTTAACAAAAAATCCGCCCCCCAAAGGAACGGATTGATCACGAGTGCTAGGCTGTACGAACGTTGATGGCGCGCAACTTTCTGGAATCCTTGGGATCAGCTTCGGTGTCATATATCACCTTCTGGCCCTCGGACAGAGACTTAAATCCGCTGTCTTGTATAGCGGAGAAATGGACAAAAACGTCTCCAGATCCGTCGTCATTGGAAATAAACCCAAAACCTTTACCTTCGTTGAACCATTTTACAGTACCATAATTCATACTGATACCTCCTTAAAAATATTATTCAGGTGTAAAAATAAATGCCGCAGATGTCAGTCAAAATGGAAATTGACTTAAACCTGCAGCAATCAATTAGTACATTTAGAACACGTATTTAGTATATGTGTCGGAAAGGAAATTATCAAGTCAAATATTTTATTAGTTGGAATTTGGAGGAAAATAAAAATGGGATTAAGTAAGCTTCCGTGTATCTGTTTATTCTTCCAGGGCTACACTGCCGTCACTAAGCGGCAATACACTGTCAACCCCAATAGCATCCTTGATACGGTCATAGGTTTTACGCCATTCTATTTTATAATTCTTATCATACTTGGTTACGACTGTTTCAGTATCATACCAAATTGAAGAAATGTATAAAGGCTGCGGAATCGTTTTTATATTTCGAACAGAAACAACAAAAAATCCCCCATCATTAGTCGGCTCTATATCTCCGTAACAATCAGCTTCAAAGGTCAAAAGTTTTCCCCCGTCTTTACTATAACAATTTATCGCCCCGCTTTTTTCAACTGCCTGATGATCACTGAGCTTTTGAATGCCAATAACCCTGCCGTCCTTAAGTTCAGTAATTCCACATATCCATTGTGAAAGTGGCTCGGTTGCCCAGATTTTGTTTCCTTCCCCATCAAACTTCACAATTGATAATTTCAACTCGCCCTTTCCGTTATACTTTTCACCTTCGTTGCGGACAATATAAACCGCTTCGTCCGAAACATGAAAAACCCAATCAGCAATCTGAACAGAGGATATCCATCTAACCTCCAATGTTTCAGGATTGATACAGGCAACAAAAGGAGAATTGCTTTTATTAGCAAAATCACCGTCACTGGATTGGCTGATACCGGATATGACAATACCTATTTGAGGATTGTATTTTGCCGCATTGGCCCAATCAAAGTCGCTTCCGCCATACGTTTGTCTTTTCAATTCCCTTCCGTTGCTGTCATACTTGGTAATACAAATATCCGAATAACCGCCGTTTCGTTCTATTCTGCCGACAGCGATATAAGTTCCTTTTTCATCAACTAAAAGAATTGCCTCCGGATTTTGTTGCAATACCCTGGCATATCCTTGGGTATTAGAGGAAATAACTCCATTGATTATTATCTGGTTATCATGGATCTTGTGTTCTACAACTTTTTCGCTGTTGATATCCGGCAGCGGTACATATCGGGTATCAATGTGCAACGCTTTTACTTCAGACACAGAATCGATGGTTTTTTGTTCGCCTACTGAGGCAAATGCAGCACAAGCAGTAATACTCACTACTAAAATAACAGCCGCTCCTGTTATGAAGCCTTTCCTTCCTTTGAACATTTTTTTAACCTCCTATCCATTTGGATTTGTAAGAAGCATAGTAGAGATAAACAATAAGAATATGATTGATACAGCAATTCCCAATACTGACAAGCGTCTATAAGTCATAACATTAAGTATCCTTGATTTGGCGTTTGATTTCCCAAACGAAACGTGAGCAATATCTTTATTTTGAACATTTCCTGCAATACTTAATAAAGCCTCAGCATATTCCTTCTTCTTGGCAAAATCATATGCTTTTACAGTAGTTTCATCACAGGAAAGCTCCATATCCTTCAAAAAGAAAGAAAAACCAATCCACGCAATAGGATTAAACCAATGGATACATACAGCAACCAATCCAATAATTCGCCAGAGATTATCCATTCTTTGGACGTGGATTTTTTCGTGTGCAATCATATGTGCTGCCCGAGGGGAATCGATATTCAATCCAATAGGAACTATAATTTTAGGGCTTTTAATTCCCAATAAAAACGGTGATGAGGCATTGCTGTCTTCATAAATATTATCTCTTACATGAATGGCGTTTTTGTATTGATGAATTGCTGAGCAATATATAATAATAGCCCCAATTAAAAAAACACATACACCCATCCACCAGATTCCGGAGCTGATGCCAAACACCCATTCAAATCTTTGTGTCTTGTATTCCATCGGCTTGTAAGATAATGCTGCATTAAAATAATTTGAAACAGTTAAATTTGCATGAGGCAGATTCCCCACAGGAATCAACCTTTTAATTAATCCACTTAAACAGTTAAACACGCTGATGCTACTGGACATTGCAAAAGGCAGTGTCATTCTTATGAGCGCCACAAGCCAAAGAACATAGATATGACTCTTTGGGATCAGCTTGATTTGACGTATAATCAGAAGCAAAAGAATAACAAAGGATCCGCTTATGCTCATATTAATAACAAAGTAAAAAACAGATTCATGCATATTCATTCGCCATTCCGATCAAAAGATTCGATCATACTTTTTATTTGTGAAAGTTCTTCTTTTGACAGCCTTTCGCGGCTTAAGAACGCTGAAAACAGCATTTTTGCCGAACCGTTATATAGCTTGTCGATAAGCGCTTTTGCCTCGTCGTATCCGACCTGCTCCTTTTCGATCAAAGATACACAAATAAAATTTGGTTCCACCCGTGAAACAGCATTTTTACTGACTAATTTTTTCAGGATGGTATAGGTCGTGTTTTTGTTCCATCCAATTGTCTTACTAGCTAATAAAGACAACTCTTTTGCGTTGATATTGGGATTTTGCCAAATCAGCTCCATTAGTTTTAACTCACTGTCAAATAATTTAATTCCTTCCATAGAACAACTCCAGACTATTATAATAGTTTATGCTCGTATACTATCACAATAGTCTGGAATAATCAACAAATCTTTTCGTAGGGAGCTGTCATGGTCAGCAAGTATTTCAAGGTGATGTCTTGGATTGTCTTTCGCTTCTTTTTAACGAATAATCCGGGAAGAATTCCAACACCTTCTGGTCCACGCTCTTGATATATCCCTGATCGATAGCCATTCCAATGAGGATTGAGGTAATGCTCTTGGTTACGGAAAAAATGTGGATCATGTCTGTATCTATGTAGCCGTTAAAATACTTCTCGTAGAACTATAAGCGTTCCTGGAACAATCTCTTTGCTTTTTTATCTAATATTCCACCGCTTAACGCGTCCATAGTGTAATTATCAATTTCATTGCTTTGATGTTCTATTCGTATTTCTAATAGTACATTCAATATATCTGTCAAGACGGACTTACGCATTGTTTCTTTAATTGCCATGAGGTCCAGGGATATGAGATTATTTATGATATAATCATTCAGCTCCGGTTTAAACGGTATGATTTTAGCTATTGATTGTACACACTGACGTATGGTAATAGGTTTTTCATCATTAAGAAGCTCAAGATATTCCTTAATTGTCTCTTCAAGCTTTTCTTCTGTGTCCCATTTTGCATTCTCTGCAATAAGCATTAGACCAATACTCCTTTGATAAGAATTATCACTTTTAAGTTTTTTTCTAAAGATATCCCAATATAAATAGACGTCTTCTGCGAATTCCGATCGCTTCTGAAGAAGTTGGAACGCTTGATATCTGATCGTGTCATCTTTTAATGATAGCCATTCTACGAGTTGTTTAATGTCTTCTTCCGTTAACAACTTCGCTGCCTCTGGTATCGCATTTTTTTCAATAAGCCTTATGCTGTCAATAGAGATCATTTTATCCCTCCTCAGTATTAAATATCATTTTTAAAAATTTGTATCTCTCGGTTGGTATCGATGTTGGTGCGGACTTCAGCTTTGATACACGCTGCCTTAACAATGTTAATTACTTCCTGATGAAAGCATTCATATTTCCTGAACATTATCGTTCCATCTATTTACATATTACGTCTAAATATCCATTTCTTCAACAATT
>JAQUYZ010000073.1 GCA_028691625.1 Eubacteriales bacterium | reverse complement strand
GCCGCCCCGCTTTCATCGCAAAGCCCTGATCCACATCAAGTATATAGACGACAAGATCCTCTTTATAAAATTTTTTTTCGATTATTTGTGCTTCAAAATCCCTTCTGGGATTATTTATTTTTCGGTTTCCCTGTACAAACTCATTATAAATACAAACACCGCGCCAATTGCAGTTGCAGTAATCCCTTCCCTGAAGCCGGCTGCAAATCAGACAGTCACCCGTCACCGCCAAATAGCAGGGACAATTTTCCGACCCTGCATCGATGCAGTTTATCTGCTTTCGCGCAGGTGTATCGTTTTTACAGTAATTCACGATGAAGCCCCCTATATTCAAATCGTTCAAAGTTACTGTATATGATATTGTACCCTCCTCAGATTTGCTACTCTATATCCTCCAGATAATAAAGAGGTTTGGAAAAGAGATAGTCTCCATTCACATATATTTTCAGATAACCGGCTTCCTGCCATCTTTGAATCGGCGCTTTCCTGCGGTCTGTAAGAACATACACGACGGAAATACTGCTGTCTGTTTCCTTTTTCACCGGGCAGAGGATGTCCTCTCTCGGGCCGATCATTGCAAAGCTTTTCATACCGCCCTGGATGCTGACCGCTTTGATTGGTCTTTGTCCCTGTGCAATCATTCTGGTTTCATATTGCTGATAGGCAAAATCCATCAGGGCATATGTGTCCCTGAACCAATCCGGCGCATTCATGACAACACAGATGAGCTCCATGCCATTTCTCTCCGAAGATGCCACCAGGGTTCTTCCGGCTGCTTTTGTGTATCCGATTTTGATGCCGGTTCCTCCGTCGTACTGGTAGACCACCTTATTTTTATTATAGAAATAATTGTACTTCCCTTCTCCCCGGTCGGTAACCCATGATTTTGTCGATGCCACCTTCTTAAATTCCGGATTTTTCATAGCGGCTTTGGAAATCATGGCCATATCTCTGGCTGTGGTATAATGTTCAGGATCATGCAGCCCGTTGGGATTCACAAAATTTGTATTGCAGGCTCCCATCTCACGGGCTCGTTTATTCATCATGATAACAAAACTGCTCTTGCTGCCTCCGATTTCCTCGGCAATTGCGATTGCAGCATCATTCCCCGAACGCAGCATCAAGCCGTATACCAAATCTCGCAGAGAGATCTTCTCACCGGGCGCAAGATAGATGGAGGAACCCTCTACTCCCGCCGCGTTCTCAGAGATCTTCACCGGCTTATCCGGCGAACCGTTCTCAATGGCCAGCAGTGCCGTCATAATTTTTGTTATGCTGGCAGGATAAGACTTTTGATCCGCATTTTTCTCAAAGAGCACCTCTCCGGAATTTACTTCTATCATGATTGCGTTTTGCGCAGATACTGCAGGCGGAGCCTTTTGTATTTCCACCGCAGGGGCGCCATAGGAAGGCGATATGAAACCGCTCAGTATGATGATCAAAATGATAATGATAATTTTTCTCATAAAAAATCTCCTTTGCCCCTATTTTTTGTTTGAGCGAAAGGAGATATGCTTGGTAATATTATGTTTTAATAAAATCAATGGATATCTGCTGCAGATCAAGCCCATCCGGCTCCTCTTCCTCGCGGACGACACTGCCGATATCATCGATGTCAGGCAAATCCTTCAGGTCTTTAAATCCAAAATTCTTTAAAAAAACAGGGGTGGTGCCATAGAGGATCGGCCGTCCAATCCCGGTTGATCTGCCAACCTCCGCGATAAGATCCTTTTTCATGAGTCCCTCGATCACCCTGTCGCATTTTATTCCGCGGATGGATTCGATCTCGCCCTTTGTAACAGGTTGTTTATATGCTACAATCGCCAGCACCTCCAATGCGGATTGAGAAAGTCTCTTTTCCTTTACCGGCGTGCACAACCGCTCTATGTATTCACTGTTCTCCATGTTCGTACAAAACTGAAAGCTTTTATCGATTTCACGGATCAGAATCCCTCTGCCCTCTTGTTCATATTCTGCCTGGAGCTCCTTGAAATAATCGTAGGCGTCTTTCCAGTTCATATTGAAAATCTCAGCGGCTATCTTGACATCCAGAGGCTCGCCCCATACGAAGAGCATTGATTCAAATGCTGATTTTATGGTCTTCTTGCTGGTCATGATACGATTTCTCCTTCCTCCGGTTTTCCTTTTCCGCTGTTCTTATCCTTTTCATTGAGACTCAGATAAATCTCTCCGAAATTCACATTCTGTCTTGCGACAACCGCCTTCTGCCGGATCATTTCAAGCATGGAAACAAAGGTCAGAACCACTTCATAGCGATTGCTTTCCGGTGTCAGAAGCTCTCTGAAGTTCAATTTCTTTTTTCCTTTGAACCGGAACAGATTCCTGATATATTCAACCCTCGATTCCACGGAAATCTTCTGTCTTTCCACTCTCGAGTAATTCTTTTTGATCTCTTCGAGCCGCTTCTTCTTCTCGAGGAATAGATGAAACACCTTAACAAATTGGTTTAGATCCAGATTCAGATATTCATCCGCTTCTCTGGTGTACGGCGCCAGATCTTCCTTCGGTTTTTCAAAGATACGCAGACTTTGTTCCTCCTGGAGTTCCAAGAGCTCGGCCGCCGATTTGAACCGCTTGTATTCCAGGATTCTCTGAACCAGCTCTGTTCTCGGATCCTCCTCAAGAAGCCCTTCCCCGTCCGCTTTCATTCTGGGGAGAAGCATCTTTGACTTGATCTCAATGAGAGCCGCTGCCAATACCATAAATTCCGTCGCCAGGTTGACGTCCAGCGCTTTCATGTCTTCGATGTACTTGATATATTGATTTGTAATTTCCGAAACATGGATATCGTAGACGCTCATCCTTGCATTCTCGATGAGATACACAAGCAAATCAAAAGGTCCTTCAAAGATATCAAGTTTGATCTTGTATGACATATACCGCTCCTCTGCGCATCAAATTGGACAACCCCTTCGGGTTCTCATCCACAGGACTAAATTTTAACACATTGCATAGCCGCATTCAATACCCGGTTCGGTCGTGTATTTCTCCCCTTTGGTTGTCAAGATCGTGATAATTATAGTAAAGAAGACCGCAAATGGTGATAGCGCCTCCGATTACTTGCCAAAGAGTTGGTATTTCAGAGAAAAGGAAGACCGCAAGCGTTGACGCAATGATTGCTTCCCCGTTTTCCCATGTGGCGATGAAAAGAGGTGAAACAAATCCGAGGCACCAGTTAAACAAAGCATGCGCTCCAATCTGGCAGACCAATGTCATTACGATAAGCCATAGAAAATCGGTGGCTGAATATGCCGTAAATGAGGTTCCCGTTCCTATCATTCCTATGGCAAAAACTGCCCAACAGCTTCCAAATACTAAAAATACATATACTGTAGCATTTACATTTTTTCTGAATCTACGGCCGGACAGAAAATACAGGGCCATGAACACCGCACCCAGGAAGGCCATAAAGTCCCCAAATATTGCTTCACCGGATAAGCTATAATCACCGCCGGAAATGATCGCTGCACCGACGAAGGCGACAAGAACACCCAGCACTGCCTTGCTGTTTGTTTTTTCTTTCAGGATCAATGCAGTAATGACCAGAATCACGATTGGATGGATCAGACAGATAATCGTTGCGCTCGCCACCGTAGTATGCCCCAAAGCCGTAAACCAGGAAAAGAAGTGTCCTGCCAGAAACAGGCCGGCCAATAAAGAACCACCTAAGTCCTTTAAGGAAATGCTCATGAGCTCTTTCCTGTGCCATCCGAACACTGCAATTGTAAAAAACGGCATTGCGAAGGTCAGCCGGTAAAATCCGATTGCTACAGCTGGGGCATCGATGAGTCTGACAAATATGGCGGAAAAGGATGCGGCAATCACAGCGATCACTACTATTTTGGGTGCGTTTCGTTCAAATATGTTCATTCTTTTATATGCGTTCCTCTCATTGTTTGTCCAACTTAGATACCATAGCATTTTTTCATGTTTTTGTCATTAAAATCCCCGTTTTTTCTTTTTTAAATTCTAAATGGCCGGGATATTGTCAACAAATTGACAATGATTGCAAACAGATACAAAATAACTTACAATGAGAGCAAGGAATCATCTCATTGATCTAATTAAGAACTGAAGCTGAAGAAAATGAAGAAAATAAGTTTAAGAATCTTACTTGCAATTATTATTTGCTCCATCACAACGTCAACGGTTTTGTTCGTTGTCAGCATAAAGCGGACTTCTTCGGTAATGAGTGAAGAAGTGGAGCAAATGCTTTCCTATGCATCCGAAAAATATTCCAACCAGCTCAGCATTTATTTCAAGAACACAGAAAGCCTGGTAGATTCTCTTGCGGCAAATGTATCTGTTACATTTGATCCCTCCCGTCATCAAGAGGATGATACTTATTTTAAGGGATATAAGACCTATCTGAACGGGATCATAAAAGAAACGCTGCAGTACTCTGATATCGCCTATGGTCTTTACTTTACCTTCAATCCGGACTTAACCTTCCCCACACAGGAGGAGGTATGGTATGCATTTAATGAAGAAGGCATTCCACAGGCAGTCATGCCCGACCTAAGCCTGAACGCCCGGGATTTTACGGAACCGATTGCAGATAACATGCAGTATTATTTTCAGCCGATCCTGGAAAAGAACGGAACCTGGACAGGCCCATATGTTGATTCGGATGTAAACCTTGAAATGCTTTCCTATTCCAGAGCGGTTTATGTGGACGGCATATTGATCGGCGTGGCGGGGGCGGATATTCTCACTGAGGATACGATTGATATTGTAAAGACGATGAAGATTTACGAGGGAAGCAGTTCTTTCCTATATGATGATGAGAAAGGGCTGGTCGTTTCCAGCAGCGATCTGAACGAGGAAGGATATTCCGAAGGGGAACAGCAAATACAAAAATATCCTCCGGCGGAAGATTCCGGGGTATTCCATTACTCTGATTTTAATGAAGAATATATCCTGGCCTTCAGCAAGCTATCCAACGGCTGGATTATCGGTATCACGCAGCCCACGAAAGAGGTTTTCTCACCGACGCGCGGGTTGATTTTTGTTCTGACCTTATTAACCCTGGTTTGTATTGTAATCACTGTCATTTTTGGAGTTTACTTTTCAAGAAGACTTTCAAAACCGATCATGAATGCGTCAGATCAGCTGAAGCTTTTGGAGCATGGTGATTATACCCACGATATTCCGATGGAATTCCTGAATAGGAAGGATGATATCGGAGAGTTTCATAACGCAATTTTATCGATTCAATCAGAGATGAAAAAAGAAGCAGATCTGAACCGGGAAAAAGATATCCTGCTGATCTATCAGTCAAAGCAGGCCAAGATCGGTGAAATGGTCGGAAATATCTCTCATCAATGGAAGCAGCCGTTAAACACGATTAATCTGGTTTTATTGAATCTTTACGAGGATTATCAATTAAAAGAACTGACGGATGAGGAATTTAAGTCTACGATCGATAAGCTCATGCATATTGTCAGGAATATGTCGGAGACAATTAAAGATTTTACAGATTTTTTGAAACCGACCAGAGAAATCACTGAATTTGATTTGAAGGAATCCGTTGATCTTGCTTTGAATTTGATGGAAGCAAGCTTGAAGTACCATCGCATTGCGGTCGAAGTAGAAGTTGGCAAGGGATTAACGCTTATGGGCTATCAAAATGAATTCTCCCACGTCTTGTTTAACGTCCTGAACAATGCGAGGGATGCCATACTGGAATCCAATGTGAAACATAGGCTCATTCAAATACGCGGCTGGCTTGCAGGCAGAACTGTTCTGCTTGAAATCACAAATCGGGGAGATCCTATCCCGGAAAATACTTTAGAGAATATATTTGAACCATATTTCACCACAAAAAATGAAAAAGACGGTACCGGCATCGGTCTTTACATATCAAGAATAATTATAGAGCAGAGGATGAATGGCCGCATCGAATTGGAGAATGTGGATTCGGGAGTTTGCTGCAGAATCTCGGTCAAGGCGAAGGATGAGGGTTGTTGAGATGAAAATACTATATGTGGAAGATGAATTTGAAGCAAGAGAAGCCCTGGGCAAATACTTAAAAAGGCGGTTCGGCAAGATTTTTACGGCTGTGGACGGTCTTGACGGTTTAAGTGTTTTTAAAGAACAAAATCCGGATTTGATTATTGTAGACTTATATATGCCGAATATGGACGGACTTGAGATGATAAGGGAGGTAAAAAAGATCGCTCCGGAGGTTTTTGTTATTGTTACCTCTGCGGTTGATGATGTAGAAGTGATATTAAAAAGTGTAGATATCGGGATTAATAAATATTTGTTGAAACCCATCGACCCGGTTGAACTGACAGGGGCAATCAATGAGTATTTAACGTTTGCCGCACACAAACAAAAGTCGGAAGAAATTTTTGAGACAGAAAAAAGAAAGCAGCTTGAAGACAGAATAAAAAAGGAATTTACCTCCTTCCTGAAGGCTGCGACAGGGAAAGGACCCAGCGGTGTTTTTGTATTTATCGATTACGATACCATAGAAATCAAAGCCTTTGATGCAATTACCGCCATGGAGAAAAACATGCTTGACAATTGTCAGAATAGTATTATAATTGAACAATATAGGAAACTGTTTTACTCAATTAATGAAAACGTCATCTGCGATTTGGTTCATGAGATAATAGGCTCAAGGGTTAAATTTCAACACGTTGAAGTTTCCTTGGAAAGTCATATCAATAAAATAGAACTACAGATTATCAGGTGAGAATTGGGAGACTAATAAGAAAACATTTTGTTCGCTTAATAGGGACCAATACAGGGCTTTGCTTTTGTATTGGTCTTTTTCATTTGTTGATTCCATTCAACTAGATCTTTTATTTTTTTATGATCATATTCATAGAATAATATGATGAAAATATTTTAAAGGAGGGATATAATGTTAAAACAATTACAATCTGAGGTACAGACCTTCAATGGCAGAAGGTCACTAATCATCGTATTGATCATCATTGCTGCAGCCTTTTTATTGACCACGTTACTCCCTGATGACCCGGCGGATTTCGGCCCGGCCGCATTGATCCCCGCATTTTTTCTGATCCTCTACATCTTCGCCACGAAGCGTATTTTAGAAGCGCTTACTCTGTCTTCCATCATCGGTTTTATCATGGTAATCCAGGGTGATACGCTGGGCGCATTCAGCGGATCTCTGCTGGAGGTCATGATGAGTGAAGACATCGCATGGCTGATCATCGTCTGCGG
>JAQUYZ010000072.1 GCA_028691625.1 Eubacteriales bacterium | reverse complement strand
CTGAATCTATTATCCCCCTTTTCCGCACATATTACAATCAGTTTTTGACAGAAACACATTGGGATGCCCAATGTGTTTCTGTGTCCTGTACGTTAATACAGTCTATTCAATCTCGATCTGTTCCGATTTTACAGTCCTTTCCTGCCTCGGCACTGTAATATTCAGCACGCCGTTATCGAGCTTTGCCTTGATTTTCTTTGAGTCGGCATCCTCCAGATAAATGCTTCTGCTCATGGAGGAGAATCTGCTCTCTCTGTGGATGTAGTTCTTCTTTTCCTCGTTGATTTTTTCCTCACGCTTCACAGAGATATTCAGTCTGCCGTCATTCAGATCCAGGCTGATTTCCTCTTTGCTGACACCGGGCAGCTCCGCTTCGATAAGATATTCCTTTTCGTTTTGCTGCACGTTGATTTTAAAAGTATCCCGTGCAAGACTCCTTCTTGGTGACCAGTTATCACTGAAAAAGTCATCAAGCATGTTATAAAAGTCTTCAAACCCGGTGCTGAGCAACCCCGTGTTCTTTCTGTTAAATGGTACCAATCCTGTCATGATCAACAACTCCTTTCAAATTATATTGTTTTGTTAGCACTCTATGTTAATGAGTGCTAATTTTTATATACCATTTATTTTTTGAAATGTCAATACCTATTTCACATTTTTTCAATTTCTTATTTCACATTTTTTTGCCGATTTATTTTTCAATTTTTAACACAAACTTTACATGAATTTTATCTCCCCTTAATCCGATGGCCCTATACTAGTATTAGAAATCATCGTTTGAAAGGAGGTGAAAAAATTGAAAGAATTAAATCTATGCATTGACATCGACGGTACGGTTACAGAACCGTATTACTGGCTGGAACGTGCCAACCGCTATTTTGACAGGCAGCTCAAGCCGGAGGATATTACTGCTTACGAAATCCATCGGATGCTCGACGTCGAAGAAGGAGATTACAGCGAATTTTATGATTTATACGGCAAGCTCCTTCACAGGGAATCCAAGGCAAGATTCAGAGCAAGTGAAGCGATTCAAAGCCTGTATCAGAAGCACATGATTCACTTTGTTACCGCAAGGGAAGAAAAGATGAGGGATACAAGCATCGAATGGCTCGCCAGACATCACATGCCAATGGACTCCATTTCACTGCTGGGAAGCCATTACAAGGCAGATAAGGCAAAGGAACTGAACTCCGATCTCTTCATCGAAGATTGTTACAGCAATGCACTGCAGCTATCCCGGGCCGGATTCGACGTTCTGCTCATCGATTGTACCTATAACAAGGGGCTTTTGCCGCAGAATGTAACAAGGGTGAAGAACTGGTCAGAAATTTTAGACATAGTCGACAGAAAAGCAAAGCTCATTAAAACTGTATCCTGAACGGCTTCGAGAGGGTTCGCAGTAAAAATCAATGAAAAGGAAGAAGAACGCGTATGAGACGCGCTTTTTTTTGTCTTTCATCAGGCCGCCGCCGGTATCCTCTGAAAATTTTTCCTTTCTGCTGTGAGACGTAATTCCCCGGGAATGAATAGTATGCTGTAAAGGAGTTGATTGGAATGAAATATATTGTTCAGCCATGGTCAGCATGGGAAACCGTTGATACGATAGCCTCCAGATTCGGAGTGACCTTGAATATGATGATGAAAGCCAACCCCGTACTGTATTCCGTACCGGTATATCCGGGCATGATCCTCGAGGTTCCGGGACGCGAAATCATTGACCTCCCGCCGGAGGGTTATCTTGAATACGTAGTTCAGCCGGATGATTCCCTCTACAGCATCGCCAATAAATTCAAATTGAATTACAACCGCGTAATTGCACAAAACCCTCAGATCGAAAATCCAAATGTGATCTGGCCGGGGCAAATCATCTATCTGATCTATCTGGGTAACTGAGCCGCCTGTTCTACAGAGTTACTCCCAGCGGAAAAACCGGAGGGACAACAGGATACAGAGAACCGCGAGCGCGATCATCAGGAGCACCGGGAATGTCATATGCTCCATAGGAAGTCCAAGGGATGCGGCTTTCATCAGCTTGATTCCATGGGTCAGGGGCAGGATGTCCGACGCTCTCTGCAGTGCAGCCGGCATAATCTCATACGGCAAGGTTGTTCCTGAAAAGAAAAACATCGGGAAATAGAAGGCACAGCAAAGCAGATTTGCGGTTTTTATGTTTGGCGAGATACTGGCCAGCATCATGCCGATGCTGTAAATAGACAGAATGACCAGCAGATAGGAAGGCAGAAAACGCAGGAAGGAGCCGCGCATGCCGTAATCGAAAAAGAGGACGTACACAAGGTAGACCAGAACCAGGCAAAGCACTGATACCAGCAGATTGACGATAAACTGGACAAGCAGCAGCATTCCGGGACTCACCGGAGTAACAAGAAAGCGTTTTAATATTTTTCTATGCCGGTAATCCGCCAGTGCAAGCGGCAGCCCCATGAGTCCGGTGGCGCCGATGCCAATTGCGATCACCGCACCGAAGGATTGTTCCATAAAGCTATAATCGGCACCTTCAAAAGCAGGCTTGCCTCCCATGACCATTCCCATGATGATTGCGAAAACAACGGAAAAACCAACGCCGAAAATTAAATTGTTCATGTCCCGGATCATGAGTTTTGTCTCCGTTGCGAAAAGTGTTTTAAAGGTTTTCATCTGCATACGCCTCCTCTCCCGAATACCACAGGTATGCTTCCTCCAGATGATCGAACGGGCTGCCTTCGACGGCTTCTGCAACCGTGCCTTGAAAGATCGTCTCCCCCTTCTTTAAAATACAAATTCTGTCACACAGAATATTCACCTCGTCCATATAATGGGATGTGAGTATGATTGTCAAACCTTGCTTCTTCAAGCCCTCCAGATACCTCCAGACATCCCGGTGTGCCTTGGCATCCAAACCGGTGGTCAGTTCATCCAGAAAAACCAGCTCCGGCTTCGGAATCAATGCGAGGAGGACCGATAATCTCTGCCGTTCTCCTCCCGACAGCTCAGCAACCATCTTCCGCTTCATCTCTGTCAGGCCGAAGGTATCGAGCAGTATCTCCCAGTCGGCCGGTTCCCTATAAAGGGAGGCCGTGACCTGACAGATCTCGTCAACCCGTATTTTATCCTGATAGTTCGTCTGCTGAAACTGTACACCGACTTTCTCGAAGACACGCCGCCGGTCCTTTTTGGGATCCTTGCCGAAGATAAGGGCCGAACCGCTGTCTGCTCTTTTGACGCCCAGGATGCATTCGATGCTTGTTGTCTTTCCGGCACCGTTATGACCAAGCAATCCAAAAATTTCTCCATTGTCTACTTCAAAGCTCAGGTGATTGACCGCAGTCAGGCTTCCGTAGGATTTTACAAGTTCTTTTACAATTAATGCTTTCTCCATTGAGTACTCTCCTTTCAATTTCTGAAGAAAAGCTTACTGTAATTCCCCTGTCTTTTCTTGATGTTCCTTGTGAAGGAACCGCGAGCTCCAATAAAAAAACATCCCTGCTTACCAGAGATGTTTATGAAAGTATTCAGATCTGCCGGACCGGTCTTGCTTCAATATAACCCCGGTATCCCTGGGGCTCCAGCTGAAATCTGGGCGCATCCTCATCCGCCCATCGATATCCGTAAATCTGAGGCTGATAATGATCAATGAGCTCCGACACACCCATACAGGTTTCAAAGAAATCATCATCCTCAAATGGAGGCCCTTGGAAAACCATCATTTCGCAGGGTGGCAGACTGATCATCTCCAACCCCTCCGGGAGCGTTCCCGCATAATCTGCGGGCACCTCAACACCCTGGGCATAAAGAGAGGTTCCCATCGGCCTCAGCTTCTCAGGAAGCCACAGCCCAATTGGCTCATAGAGTGCCTCTTTTACGCTGCAGAGAAGCCCCCAGACATCACAGCCGATCTCCTCGCAGTATTCAAAATAGTCCTTCGCGGCTTTTCCCCGCTTTAGAATCAGTTTTCTTTCCGGACGCTCGATAACCTGAACAAACACGGTGCTCGGCGGTATGCTTTTATTTTTTCTTTCCGCCGAAACGCCTCCCCGCTGATAAAACAGAAATTGATCCCGGATCGGCGTCGGCATAAACAGCTTGATCGGCGGCGGATTTTTGCTGTATTGATACGGCGTGATTCCGAACTCCCTTGAAAAAGCCCTGGTAAATCCTTCATGGGAATCAAATACGAAATCCATCGCCACATCGAGAACCCTGACCTTCTCATCACGAAGCTTCAGAGCAGCCCGGGAGAGTCTCAGTGTCCTGATATATTCAAAGGGGGCTTTTCCCGTATGTTCTTTAAAAAGCTTTGCGCAATGAAAGGAGGAGTACCCTGCCTTTCTTGACAATTCGGTCAATGTAATCGGTTCATAAAGATGCTGTTGAATGTAGTCCTGCATACTTTGCACCGCATTGATCTGTTCCCAATGTTCCATTCCATCACCTCCAACAATTTATCATAACGCAAACAGAAGGAAAATCTCTTGACCCTCGTTGTGATTGTCGGATCACGATTCATATTTTACAATGAAAACTCTGCTTATTCAAGTGTGCTGCGGACGATCCTTCCGTACTGGGATTTTGTAATGAGATAGAACACACCGTATATCGCTCCATACGCCAGATACATGACTGCCGAGAAGCCCAGCACAGACAGGTAGGAATGTTCCACCGGTATCATGTTGGAAAAAACTACGGTATCGGCAGTCTTCATCGCAAAGATACTATGGATAATGCCCATCGCCAGCGGAATGAAAAATACCGGGATCAGCCGTCTTTGAATCACCTGACGTTCTGTTTTGTCCTCCATGCCGATTCTTCGGAGCATCCTGTACTGATGTCTTTCCTCCTCTGCCGCCATTACCTGTTTAAAATAGAGCAGGCTTGCTGTCATCAGGATAAATACGCCGCTCATGAAAAATCCGATGAAGCAGATCAGTCCAAAGGTTTCCATGGATTCATTATAGAGCCCATACGCAGTCCTGTATCGGTCCGCCGTTCCCTCCAGAACCCGGGTCAGGTCATCATTCAGCTTTTGATTCTCCAAGGCATCCTCGTAGTTCATGACCACTGCCGTACCCGCTCTGCCGTAATCCTCCGAAGAAACAATCCTGTTTTTTTGCAGCAGTGCTTCATAATCCTTGTCATTCAGGATCAGGACATGGTCCAGACCAAAGCACGGTACCGAGGAGCGAATCACCTTGCTGATCTGAAGCTCTGTGTCCTGAAATCCCAGCCTCATGCCGAGCATGGCGGCTTCGATTTCCTCCTGGGAATACGGATAAATGTAATATGATTTTCCTGTCGGTATTTCAACGGCATCCAGACCCGTCTTCGCAGCTGCGATCAGCTTGTTATATTCAGTTTCTGAATATACCCGAAAGGGTTCTTCCTCAGAAAGGTGGACCCAGTCCCCGGTGTTTACCGCATCATTTTTCGGATTTGCCTCATAGAGAGAAACCGCATCCTCCCATTCGATCGTTACATGGTTCCTTTCCAGAACTTCATGAACCTGTTCCTGCAGTGTTCCGATCTCTCCATAGTAGATCAGGTCAAAGCCCAGGTTGCTGTAGGTATTTCTTTCCGCATTGCTGTACAGCGTAAAGCCGGTGGCGATGGCAGTCGCCGCAACCGCCGACAGTACGGCTATCGTTGCCATGACGGAGGCGATAGACTTCATGCGATGAGATACCGCAGAGGCGGAAATCAGATTCACACCCCGGTAATAGAGTTTTTTGTTTCTTCTGATCATGCCCAGCACCTTTGGAAGGCCTCCCCAGAAAAAAAGATAGGTGCCGGTGATGACGAGAATCAGAATCGGTATCGCGCCGAATACTACAATATATATGTTTTGACTGGATGCGAGAATGTAACCGGTGGCAATGAGCGCCAAAGACAGGATCAATAAAGGCACCGAACCCTTCTTGTTTCCCTCGGATACTTTATCCGCTTTGAACAAATCGACCAATTCAAACTGATAGATTACCCGCAGCGCAGAAAGTCCCATCAAACAGAAGATGAATAGAAACAGCAAGGCTGTCGCATACATTGCCATCGGATCGATGGTGAAGGTGATATCTCCCACGTAATGAGAAAGGCAAAGATTGAGCAGAAACATCGCCATGAGCTTTGAGAAAAAAATACCGACTCCGATGCCTGCAGCAAGTGTAACCGTTCCAACCATGAGGGTTTCCAGAAACAATAGCTCTCCGATCCTCAGATTCGTCATTCCAAACAAAGCATAGGTTGATATTTCTTTCTTTCTGGCGCGAATGAAGCTGTTGTTGGAGCTGATCAGGAAAAACAGCACAAAAACCAGTATGATCACACCAAAGCTTGTCAGCAGCATCGTATACCGGGTGTCGTACTGAAAGGCAAGCTGTACATATTCATTCTGCATCAAAGCCAGAAAGGTATATAGAGTAAATACACTGAAGCCCATGGAAAATACATACATACTGTATTTTTTCCTGTTCAGCCTGATATTGCGGAGTGCCAGAGAAAACAGATTCAATTTCTTTCACCCCCAAGCATGCTCATTACGTCGATGATGGAATCAAAAAACTGTTTTTTGTCATTACCGGCGTACAGTTCATTATATATTTCTCCGTCGCGGATAAACAGGATTCTCTGACAATAGCTGGCTGCAAATACATCATGGGTCACCATTAGAATGGTGGCCTTATACTCCGTATTAATAAAAGACAGCAGATTGAGCAGATCCTTCCCTGATTTCGAATCCAGATTCCCCGTTGGCTCATCGGCAAGGATCATCTTCGGATTGTTTATCAGTGCGCGGCATGCAGCCGCACGCTGTTGTTCTCCTCCCGAAACCTCATACGGGTACTTGTCAATCACATGCCGGATGCCAAGATCGCCGGTCAGCTTTTCCAGTTTCACTTCAATGGTATTAACATCCCTTCCCATTAGAGACAGGGGCAATATGATGTTTTCCTTTAGTGTCATCGTCTCTAACAGATTGTAATCCTGAAAAATAAATCCGATCGTTTCAATTCTATGTTTTGCCAGCGCATTCTTATGCATCGTACCAATGTCGTTTCCGTTCATTATATATCTACCGGTGGTCGGCTTGTCCAGACTGCCAAGTATGTTCAGCAGCGTTGTCTTTCCGGAACCGGAAGCTCCCATGACCCCGATAAACTCCCCCTGGTTTACCTCGAAACTGACGTTTCTCAATGCGATAAAGCGATTGGAGCTTTTCTTTGCTCCATCCACCTTGCTGATATTCTCTAC
>JAQUYZ010000071.1 GCA_028691625.1 Eubacteriales bacterium | reverse complement strand
GATGGCGGTCGATTCCTTTGGAAGATCATCGAGTGTAAGCCCTACCGTTTGTGCAGCTTCTTTCATGGTGTCAAAGATTGCTGCGGTCAGCAGTTTTGATTGGATATCTGCGGTGCGGATATCGATGTCAGGCAGGTTTTCTGTATAATATTTGTCCGGATCCGCACAAACAAAGTCATGCACTGCCAGAATCCGTGCCTGTCTGCGCTGAGGAGGGCTTTTTTTAATTGAAGCAGAGCCACGAACCTCTGGAACCAACTCAACGACTTCCGGAAAAGACCTGACGCCAGGTTTTGAAAAGATGACACTGGAATTGTTGCCTCCAAAGGCCAGGGCATTTGATACAATGTGATCGAGGTTTGCCTTCCTGCTTTTGTTCGGTACACAATCCACCGGGCAATTTTCATCCGGCGTGGTAAAGTTAGCCGTCGGGATGATTTCTTGATTTTCCATCATCAGACAGCAGGCAACTGCCTCGATGGCGCTTGCTGCGCCGAGAGTGTGTCCGATCATAGACTTGATGGAGCTGGTGGGAGGCGGATTTTCGCCAAAAACTTCATTAAGCGCTTTTGATTCTGCTGTGTCATTGGCCATGGTTCCCGTTCCGTGGGCTGAAATGTAATCGATGTCGGAAGGCTTGAGGGAGGCATTTTGAAGCGCCCTGCTCATGGTTGTTATCGCACCTTGTCCATCAGGACGGGGAGTTGTGATATGATAGGCATCCACACCAAGTCCGTACCCGGAAAGCTCCGCGTAGACATGAGCCCCCCTTGCCACAGCATGGTCCAAGGATTCCATTAAAAGAAAGGCCGAGCCCTCTCCGACGATCATTCCCCGGCGGTTCTTATCAAAGGGTCTGCAGAGATCGGGCGTGACCGAAAGAAGCCGGTTGAAGCCCATCACTGCGGTATAGCAAAGGGCATCTACTCCGCCGGCAATGGCAAAAGAGCAGCGCCCTTTTTTTATCTCGTGAACGCCACTGGCGATGGCGTAGTTGCCTGCCGCGCAGGCATTCATATATAGATGGGAAATCGCATGATCCAAATCGAAAAACGACTTGATCGACTCGGTGATCCGATTTGCCGTATAGTGTTCAAGGGTTCTTCGATCCGGAGCGGCAAGAGTCTCAAGCGGCTCGGACAAGTAGCAGGAATCGTCGATCCCCATGGTTGAACCCACAGACAGATATACGGTTTCTTTTTTCAGCGAGTTCATGGAAAGCCCGCCGTCCTCTACTGCCTGGAGTGCGCTCATGATGGCAAAAGTCTGTGCCTTGGATGCAACCGCTTCCGGACATAAAGTAAGGATTCTTTTTTCAAGTTTTTTATATTCTTCATCCGGCACCACTTCGCCGGATACAGCGCAGCGGATGCCTTCCTTGTTAAAAGCGGTAAGCGCACCTGTAAAAACACGGCCCTGGGACATATTCGTCCAAAAACTTTGTTTCCCCACGCTGCCGGGGGCGATGACGCCAAGGCCTGTTACCGCTACGCGGATGTTCTCTGTATTCTGATTCATAGATGCTCCCCCTTGAGGTTCGTGAAATCCAATTGAGGCTGATTATATCATTTGCGAATTACAGACTTCCCAATCCGCCGTCCAGCACGATTGAGGTGCCTGTCAGATAAAGAGGACTCTCCAAAGCGAGATAGGCTGCAACATTCGCCACCTCCTCGGGAGTACAAAGCCGCTTCATGGGAACCTCCCTCAGCATTTCCTCCAGAGCTTCCTTTGAAATGGCTGCCGTCATTTCTGTTTCCACTCCGACGGGTGCAATGGCATTCACCGCTATGCCCATAGGAGAAGCCTCCTTTGCCAGGGCTTTCGTAAAGCCGATCACGGCCCCCTTGGCTGCAGAATAGTTGCATTGACCCTTGATGCCGTTCAGCCCGCTGATGGAGGCGATATTGATGATCCGACCTTTGCGGGCCTTCATCATATGAAAAACAGTGGTCTGCGTCATATTAAAGATTCCGTTCAGATCCGTATCGATCACCTTGTCCCACTGCCCTTTCTTCATAGCGAAAAGCAGGCTGTCGTCCGTAACTCCAGCATTGTTTACCAGAATGTCGGGGGCACCGTTTGCTTTGTAAAACGCGTTGATAAACTCCCGGCAAGCTTCCTGGTCTGTTACATCAAGAGAAACCGCATCGGCGGTCCGGCCCTGTTTCTTCAGCTGTTTCTGAAGAGCTTCGGCTTCTTCGACACCGCTGCGATAGGTAAATGTGACAGAAACACCTTTCTCGGCAAGCGCTGAAACAATAGCCCTGCCGATGCCGCGGCTTCCGCCGGTTACGATTGCAGTAGTCATACTCTTCACCTTCTACTTCTACTTCTTTTCCATCTCCTGGAATTCAACGATCGTATTGACGATTTTATTGATGGTATTCATGAACTGGAGTCTGTCCGTTGGAATCATCACACCGAAGGTGGTCTCGATCATTGCGTACATTTCCAGCATGTACAGGGAATCCATGTCCAGCCCTGCACCGAGATGTAAATCAGGGTCGACCGCATTTCCGTCCTTTTTTGTCAGTCGGCTGATTTCATTCCTTACCAGCTGTTCGATTTCGTTTTTGTCTGTAACTGCCATAACATGTCCCCCTTATATCTTTCTTTTAAATTTCGTTCCAATATAAACATGATAAATCTTGTGAGGATTTTGTCACAATCTGTCTACATTGTACTATATCTGAATACGGTTCACAAAGAAAAATATTACAAGGAACAAAGCAGCCTTTCTTTTGATGAAAGACTGCTTTCCATTGGTTTCCGCTACGAAGGAGCAAATTGATTATTTACATGTTTGAAATTATCTGGTTGGCGGTTTGTAGAAGTGGATCCCCTCAATCTCACAAACAAACTCCATACTCTGCTCGATGGTTTTATCTTCGGTGAAATCAGGATTGACGAAGTAATAGGTGTCGCCGGTCAGTTCTGTTACGCCGGAACCGCCCAATACCGCATTGGCCGCCTTGATGGAGTCGGGCTCGATTTGCTTTTCGAAAGCGGATCCGTTATGGATCGGAGTAAACTGATGCGGCGCTGTCATGATCGCCAGCAAATCATCTCCATAATAGGGACCCTTCCACCGATTCATAACAACCTGCCCAACGGCCACCTTGGCCTTATAGGAAAGTCCGTAAGCCTCTGCGTTGATCAGATGGATCAGGATGTCTTTTTCTTTTCTGTCAGCGACTCCGCCGCGATTTGCGTTGAGACATATGTAACCGGGAACTTCCTCCGCCTGCGACTCCGCTACGATCATCTCAATGCCTGCTGCTGTTACAGCACCGGCTATCTCTTTTTTATCTTTTGCGGTTTCGTTCGGTATGCTTTCAAATTTTATAATCTGTTCCGATATCACAGTCATCACTTCGGAAACAGGGTGGGCCCAAACCTTCGGGCCGGGAGCGCCTAAATAGGCCCCAAATGCCAGTGCGGCCAATATACAGATCACCAGCCTGGCAGCATCGAAATTGTTTTTCCCCTTTGTCATGTATGTAACCCCCAAATCTTCACCGTTTATTCAAGGAACCTGGTATCATGACTGTAGAATTCATTGCTGCTGCTTGGTGAATTATTCTGATGTTCAGATTGTTGACAGGCTGTTATAATTTTATTCAACAGCGACCCGGAGATTTTTAATCCGTTCCGGGACAGAATAGATCATGATACAACCCTTGTTAAGAGTCTATGGCCAGGCACCGGATCAAAGAACAACTTTATTTGTTTCAATCTCTGTTTTATTGGTCTATTTTGATTGACAAACGGACCATTATAATATTATAATATTCGTGCATTATGTGTAAAAATCCATTAGCCCCGGATTTTACGATACAGTTGATGCCAGAGCGGGGTGAAACGCGCTGGCGAATCGAATTAGACAATGAGGAGAGTTTTTAAGATGAAATCATTTATCGCAAAACCTCATGAAGTGGAACATAAATGGTATATAATCGACGCTGAGGGCAAGACTCTTGGTAGATTGGCAACCGAAGCGGCTTCCATATTAAGAGGTAAGAGAAAACCAATTTTTACACCACACGTTGACACTGGTGACTATGTAATTATCATAAATGCCGAAAAGGTAGAAGTAACCGGAAAGAAGAGAACCGACAAGGTTTACAAGAGACATACCGGTTATCCGGGCGGATTGCGCGAAATCACTTTTGAAAAGCTGCAGGCGAAAAAGCCGGAAGAAATTATCAGACATGCTGTGAAAGGCATGATGCCCGATGGAAAATTAGGCAGACAAATGTATAAAAAGCTTAAGGTTTATGCTGGTCCTGAACACAAGCACGCGGCACAGCAGCCTGAAGTTTGGAATTATTAAGAAGGGGAGGAATCATAAATGGCAAAGATGCAATATACAGGTACTGGTAGAAGAAAATCTTCCGTTGCTAGAGTCAGATTAATCCCTGGTAAAGGCAATATCACAGTAAATAAAAAATCGCTTGAAGACTATTTCGGAATGGAAATTCTGAAGAGAGAGGTCAGAAGACCTTTCGAGGTTGCAGGCGTCGAGGGCAAGTTTGACGTGGTTGCTACCGTCAGAGGCGGTGGATTCACAGGGCAGGCCGGAGCTTTAAGACACGGTATTTCCAGAGCACTTGCTTCCTCGGACAGAGAAGCGTTCAGAGCTCCTTTGAAGGCTGCGGGTTTCTTAACCAGAGATTCGAGAATGAAGGAAAGAAAGAAATACGGACTCAAGAAAGCAAGACGTGCATCCCAATTTTCAAAACGTTAGTTTTTATAAAAAACAAATCCCCTTATTCGATGGAATTAGGGGATTTTTTGCTCATTCGGCATTGACTACATTCTATATAGTTGAAAACAAAATACGAAAGGTGGGAACAGGAATGAATTTTAAGATTGTGCACAACAACATCAATGTATTAAGTCTGGATAAATCCCTGAAATTCTACGAGGAGGCGCTGGGGTTAAGGGAAGTCCGAAGAAAAGCGGCTTCCGACGGCTCCTTTATTATCGTTTTTATCGCAAATGAAAATGCCGGGCATCAGATCGAGCTGACGTGGCTTCGGGACAAAAAAGAGCCCTACAATCTCGGAGACAATGAATTCCATATCGCATTCAAGGTGGATGATTACGACGCGGCGCACAAGATGCATGAAGCAATGGGCTGCATCTGCTACGAAAACCATGATATGGGGCTCTATTTCATCAACGATCCCGACGGGTACTGGATTGAGATTATCCCATACAGATAGGCTTTCCCGACAGAAGATCCCGTATCGCATAAAGGAAAACAACAGAGGCATATCCGCGGAACAATTGCGGATGTGCCCATTTTTTTAACGATTGCTGACAGAACTTGTCTGGGAAAACCGCTGAAAAAACAGGACATACCAACGTATAATAGAGACGGGGGGTGTAACCATGAAAAAAGTAAGTTTAAAAAACATATTTATCTGGGCTGTCGTATTTACCTTCATTTTAAGCACATTTCCGGTATCTTCATCCGCGGCGGGCGAGATCGCAGACAGCGTCTACATAAACGGAAATATTTACACGATGGATGAAGAGCAGCCCAAAGCGGCCGCTATGGCGGTCAAAGGCCAAAATCTGATTTTTGTCGGCAGCAATGAAAATGTGAAAAGCCACATCGGAAAGAGTACGAAGATTACGGATTTAAAGGGGAAAACCGTAATTCCGGGTTTGATGGAAGGGCATATGCATCTTCCGATGCTTGGTGAGAATCTGATGAAGGTGGATGCATTCTGGAAACCGAAGGCAGAGATCATTGAGGCCGTTAAGGCAGAAGTGGGCAAGGTGCAGCCGGGAGAATGGGTCACCGGATTTGGATGGAACAATACCATCTGGGAGAATAAAGCGTATCCAACCAAGGAAGATCTGGATGCCGTGGCTCCAAACAATCCGGTGGTCATGGAGCGAACCGACGGACACATGATCTGGGTCAATTCAAAAGCCCTTGAACTCGCCGGAATCACAAAGGATTCAACAAATCCTCAGGGTGGTGAGATTTTAAAGGATGCGAACGGAGAACCGACAGGCTGTCTCACCGATACAGCAGGGGAACCGGTACAGATGATCATTCCCGCGCTGAGTGACGAACGGAAAAAGGAAGCGATTCGGAAAGCCGAGTCGCAGCTGCTTTCCTATGGGTTTACCAGCATTATGGATGCAGGTTCCAACATGGCTACGATCAATCAGTACCATGATCTATACAAGGCCGGAAAACTGAAAATCCGGCTCTATTCCCTCATTGGCGGTGACTGGGGCGGAACAATCGGAGAGGCGGAAAGAAAATATATCGCCAACAATCCTCCGCAGAAGGGTCTTTATGACAATCACCTCAGCATCAATGCGGTAAAATTCTTCGCGGACGGATCTCTGGGGTCCAGAAGCGCCGCACTCCTTGAGGATTACAGTGACAGAGCGGGGCATATCGGAAACTATAAATTCACAGAGGAACAGATTTACAATGAAATGAAGGACCCGTACAACAAGGGCTACCAGCTTGCGACCCATGCTATCGGCGACGGAGCGATCAATCAGGTGATCAACACCTATGAAAAACTCATGAAGGCAAATCCAAGAGCGGATGCCAGACTTCGGATCGAGCATTTTCAAATCGCGAAGGTCTCGGATATTCAGAGAATTGCTGACCTGAAAATTCTTCCGGCGATGCAGCCCACCCATGCAACTTCTGATAAAACAATGGCGGAAGACAGAATCGGCGCAGAGAGAATGAATGGCGCCTATGCATGGAGAAAGGTCATTGAATCCGGAAACATAATCATCGGCGGCTCCGATGCTCCTGTTGAGCTGGTAAATCCGTACCATGGGCTTTATGCTGCCGTTACAAGGCAGGGCAGGGATGGACAGCCGGAAGGCGGCTGGTATTCCGGTGAATCGATGACGCGAGAGGAAGCTTTGAAAGCCTTTACGATCTGGGCTGCCTATGGACAGTTTGAGGAGAATATGAAGGGATCTCTTGAAGCAGGAAAGTTCGCGGACTTTGTCATCATCGACAGAGACTATATGAAATGCCCGGCAAACGAGATTAAGGATATTCAGGCATTGACCACCGTGCTTGGCGGAGAGACCGTCTATCAGAAGGACACCACAAACGCCTCTGTAATCTGGCAGGGTATTCCCATCGACTTTTCTGCTGCACCGATAATCCGGGACGGCAAGCTGTATGTGGAAGCAGCGGTATTGGCCGATAAGCTGGGTGCAGCAGTGGCATACAAGACGGGAAGCTTTGAACTGTCTATGACAAAGGGCGGAAAGACCTTGAATCTGACTGTTTCGCAGGTCGGTGACCAGGAGCTGGTTCCGGT
>JAQUYZ010000070.1 GCA_028691625.1 Eubacteriales bacterium | reverse complement strand
AACCCTGATCGGCAAAATAAAGAGAGGGAATAATCTCTTTATGGTAGGAGACGTCAAGCAGAGCATTTACAAATTCCGACTGGCAGAGCCCGAACTATTTATCTCCAAATATGAAGCATTCAAAGAAAATAAAAATGAATCCGACATCAAGCTGGATCTGAATAAAAATTTCAGGAGCAAGGCTTGCATTATTGCTGCAGTCAATGATATCTTCAGCCAGATTATGAAGAAAGACCTTTCCGGACTCGAATATGACGAAGCGGCTGCACTTTATCAGGGTCAGATCTATGATGGTGCGCTGAATTATCCCGTGGAACTGCAGCTTGTTGATGACAGGCAGCTTGACGATCTGACCGTCGATGAGGAAATCAAGGAAATGAAGAAGGCGGAAATAGAGGCTTACTCCGCGGCACAGATCATCCGGGAAACAAGAGGTCAGATTATTTATGACGGAAAAAGCGGCAAAGAGAGACCCCTCACCAACAAAGATATTGTGATTCTGCTGCGGAGTGCAAAGGGATATGCCGAGGTCTATTATGAAGCCTTGATGAAGGAGGGAATTCCGGCCTTCGTGGATACGAGCGACGGGTATTTTGACACACTGGAGGTCGAAGTCTTTTTAAATCTACTCCGCATTATTGATAACCGGAAACAGGATATTCCGCTGCTCAGTGTGCTCCGTAGCCCTATTTTTGGGTTTACCATGGAGGAACTGGTGCAAATCCGTGTTCTCAGGAAAGAAGGCACCTATTATCAAGTGTTTAAGGATTATTCCGAAGAGGATCAGGATATAACCCGGGGAGAAAAATCTGCATCCCTTCAGGAAAAATGTTCGGCAGCCCTGGCTTGCATCAGCCGGTGGAAGAAAGAGGCTCCGCTGATGCCCCTTGAAGATTTCCTGTGGATGCTGATTCGGGAAACGGGCTACTATGAATATATCGGAGGAATACCGGGAGGCAGTCAGCGGCAGGCAAATCTCAGGGCGCTGGTGGATAAAGCGGTACAGTTCCAGAGCAGCCAGATGAAAGGACTTTTCGGCTTTATCAGTTATATCGAGGCCATCAGGAAAAGGAATGTCCCCATGGGACAGGTGAAGCTGCTGGGCGAGAACGACGACGTTGTCAGGATAATGACGATTCATAAAAGCAAGGGCCTTGAATTTCCTGTGGTTCTTGTGGGCGGTCTGGGAAAACGCTTCAACAAGGACAGCGACACCTACCAGGTCAGTCTCCATAAGGATATCGGTCTTGGAATCCGGTTTGTGGACAAGGAGAACTCCTGTTATAAGAAAACGATTATACAGACGGTCATCGACCGGAAAAAGCGAAGAGAAGGGATGGCGGAGGAACTTCGGATTCTTTACGTTGCCTTTACCAGGGCAATGGACAAGCTCATTCTGCTGGGGACCATGAAGGACATCGACGCTGCCATGGCTGCCTGCTCCATCCGCGGATGCAGCGATTTTTCCGGTGCCGGTTCCTATCTGGATTTTTTGCTGCCGGCTCTTGCACATACAAATATCATTTGTCGGCTGTCTAACCGTAAGAATATCAGCTATCGAAAAGAGAAAACGGATCAGAGGAAAGATGATATTCGCAGGCTGATCCTTGGGGGTGTGTGGGATAGTCAGGGCAGGGAGGATATTAAAAACGAAATCCAAAGGCGGCTCGGCTATGAATACGGTCACGGGGAAGCACTGAAACTGAAATCCAAGTTTACCGTTTCCGAAATGAGCAGGCTGGATAAGACCATTGCGGTCCCGTCTCTGGAAAAGCCGAAATTTACCAGGGAGCAGAGCACATTCACCGGCGCGGAAAAGGGCACCATTTTACATAAAATCATGGAACATTTGGATTTTCGTCAAACGGCCTGCGTTCCGGGCAATCACGGTGAAGCTGATAATACCGGTTGCGCCAGTGCAAGAGAAGAAGCAATCAAGGCAGTTGTGGACGAACTGGTAAACAGAAGAATTCTGACAGAGGAAGAAGCGGGTGCTGTTTCTTATCAAAAGATCATCGGCTTCTTCGATTCGGAAATCGGGAAACGCGCTTGCAGGGCAGAGAAGCTTTATAAAGAAGTATCCTTTAATATTATGAAAGAGATGTCCGGCGAGAAGATTATTATACAGGGAACGGTCGACTGCTATTTCGAAGAGAACGGCAAATATATCCTGTTGGATTACAAATCAAATTATATCGGCGACCGGGAGGATGAGGTAAAAATCAATCTTGTCGCCGGGGAATACAAGGATCAACTGAGCCTGTACAAGGAGGCGCTGGAGAAGATCAGAGGAATTCATGTGACAGAGGCGTATCTGTATCTTTTCAGTATTGACAGAGGAATCCGGATTGAATTTTGATTTGATATTAAGCAATTATACACAATGCAGATATAAAAAAAGAGGCAATTCTTAGAAGATAAGACTTGCCTCTTTTACTTCGTGTTAGTTGCTCTGCGCCCTCTGCTTTGCGTTATCCAGATGACTTGATACGGCTGCAATTCCTGCATTGGTATCCCTGTGCTTAAAAGCCTCAAATATTGCGCGATGCTCTTGCAGGATTCCTTCCAGATGATCGGCTGTGTTGCTGCGGGATGTCCGGCTCTGCTTGATGTAGAGCTGGTAGGAGGAAAGGATGTGGTACAGCATCCGGTTATGAGATGCCCGATAAATCAATTCATGAAAATTCATGTTGATATTCATCATTTTTTCCGCATCCTTTTTCTGTGTGTAAAATTCCATAAACTCAAACGCTTCCTCCAGTTTTTCAGACTCTTCTCTGGTGATTCGTTCGATTGCCCATTTCACCGCCAAAACCTCGTAGGCTTTCCGGAGCTCATACATATCCTGAATGTCTTGGGGAGAAAAGCCGACAACAAAGGCGCCCCGGTTGGGGATAGTCTCGATGAAGCCTTCCAGCTCAAGCTGACGGAACGCTTCTCTCACCGGAGTGCGGCTTACATTATATTCATCGCAGATTTGCTGCTCGGTGAGTTTTTCACCCTGATGCAGCCTGCCTTGCAGGATATCTTTCCTGAGATTTGAAAATAGGTCTGTTGAGAGTGCCATACTGTTTTCCTCATATTTTCGATAAAATATAGTGATTCTGCCGATCTTATCGCGGCGGAAGCTGCAAACGGTGTTGCCGTAAGGTTGAATCAATATATCATGTCTTATTTAATCCGAGACATGATATAATCCGCGAACTGAGCCCCTGTGGCTCCGTCCGGTCTGCCGGTGATCGTAAGCTTTTTTTCTGTGACCAGGCATGCTTCCAATGCCGCGAAAAGCTGATCTGCTTTTTCCTGATATCCGATATGGGACAGAAGCATGGCGCCTGCTCTGATTACGCTGGAAGGATCTGCGTAAATATCTCTTCCTTCGTCCACCATGCGGGGAGCAGAACCATGAATCGCTTCAAACATGGAATAATGCTTCCCAAGATTCGCACTTCCGGCTGTTCCGACTCCACCCTGAAATTCCGCCGCTTCATCGGTCAGAATGTCACCGTAAAGATTTGGAAGAATGAGCACCTCAAATTGGCTCCGTCTCTTTTCATCGATCAGCTTCGCTGTCATACTATCAATATACCAGTCATCCACCTCAATCTCCGGATAGTCCTTTGCGACCTGTTTGCAGACATCAAGGAATTTTCCGTCTGTCGTTTTCACCACGTTGGCTTTCGTCACGATCGTAACCCTTTTCTTGCCGTTCGCCCTGGCATATTCAAAGGCAAGCTTTGCGATACGCTCTGTGCCGGGGTTTGTAATCACACGGAAGTCAAATGCCAGATCCTTGTTGATGTTGACGCCCTGGCTGCCCAGCGCATAGAGGCACTCTGTGTTTTCCCTGAAGAAGGTCCAGTCGATTCCAAGCTCCGGAACCTTGACCGGTCTTACATTGGCAAACAGGTCAAGTTCTTTTCGCATGGCTACATTTGCGCTTTCCACGTTAGCCCATTTGTCGCCTTTTCTTGGAGTGGTAGTAGGGCCTTTGAGCAGAACGTTGCACTTCTTAATCTCCGCCAGCACATCGTCAGGGATCGCCTTGCCTGCAGCAGCACGATTTTCAATGGTGCAGCCGTCAATGACCTTGAAGGTAACCTTTCCGGCCTTGACTTCATCGGCAAGAAGCTGTGCAAGAACCCGGTGCGCCTGTGCGGTGATTGCAGGTCCGATCCCGTCTCCGCCGATGACGCCGATGATAATTTTATCAAGAGCCTGGTAATCGATAAAGTCTGTATCCGATTTCATTTTTTCTACTCTCGCCAGCTGCTGCGCCACGATCGCTTCAAATGCTTTTATATAATCCATGTTTTTCATCCTTTCTGAAAATCAAATAAACAGTGTTTCTGATCTGGCACCGTGACCAGATATGTCCCCGTAGAAACCGTGAAACCTGTTACCGTTTTCATGCGAAGCATATAAAAACGGCGGTTTCAAAGGGGATATATCCGACAAGCGCCATTTAAACTGCACTTTTGATTTGATTGATCTTTCCTCCGGCCAGTATCATTTCCGTTTCCAGCTCTGAGAAATTGGTCTTCACCTTATATTCCTTGCCTGTGTCGATATTTTTTACAACCACGACAGGTTTTTTTACCTGTTCCCTTGCATCTTCAATCACCAGCTTCTGACCGGTTTTGAAGTCCTCATAGTCTTCCGGATTCTCAAATACCAAGGGCAGGATTCCGCTGTTGATCAGATTGGAGCGGTGGATACGGGCAAAAGACTTGGCCAGTACAAATTTGATCCCGAGATACAGAGGCGCCAGCGCGGCATGCTCTCTGCTGGAGCCCTGACCGTAGTTTTCACCGCCCACGATACTACCTGCGCCTGCTTTTTTGCAGCGTGCCGCAAAGTCCTTGTCAATCTTTTCGAAACAGTAATTGGCAAGGTAAGGAATGTTGGAACGATAAGGCAGCAGTCTTGAATCAGAAGGCATGATGTCGTCCGTCGTAATATTGTTTCCGGCATGAAGCACCACGGTTCCCGTTACGGTGTCTGTTAATTTTGTATTTTGCGGGAACGGTTTGATGTTCGGTCCCATCTCAACTTCCGTATTCGTTTTATTCGTATCCGTTGGATAAACGATGAAATTGTCGTTGAAGTGAAAATCTTCCGGTTTGATCTCAGGAAGCGTATAACCGGATTGTGATCCGTCGGTCAATATGCCGGTTATGGCTGAAATAGCAGCCGTTTCTGGGCTGACCAGATAAACGTCGGCATCCAGAGTTCCGCTTCTTCCTTTAAAGTTTCGATTGAACGTACGGAGGGAAACGGCTCCGGATTTTGGAGACTGTCCCATGCCGATGCAAGGCCCGCAGGCATTTTCGATGATTCTCGCTCCGGCATTGATCATGGAAGCCAATGCTCCGTTTTCTGCCAGCTTGCTCAGAATTCTGCTGGAACCAGGTGAAATCACCAGGCTCACATCCGGATGGATTTTCCGCCCGTTTAATATTCCGGCAACCTTCATCAAATCGGTATAGGAAGAGTTGGTACAGCTTCCGATTGCAACCTGGTCCACCTTGATGGGGCCGATATTCCGAATTGCATCGACGTTATCCGGGCTATGGGGTTTCGCGGCGAGAGGAACCAAACCGGACAGATCTACCTTCAGCACCTCATCATACACCGCATCTTCATCTGCGGACAATGGCACATAATCCTTTTCCCTTCCCTGGGAAGAGAGGTAGCGCTTTGTGTTTTCATCGCTGGGAAACAGGGAAGTAGTTGCGCCGAGCTCCGCACCCATGTTGGTTATAGTTGCGCGGTCTGTGACGGACAAGGTTTTTACTCCTTCTCCGGTATATTCAACAATTTTGCTTACACCGCCCTTCACGGTCAACTGCTGCAGGACATACAGAATGACATCCTTGGCAGAAACCCAGGGTTTCAGATTCCCGGTAAGCTCCACCTTTAAAACCTTCGGAACCGTAAGGCTGTAAGTCCCTTGCGCCATTGCAACAGCTACATCCAGACCACCTGCGCCGATGGCGATCATTCCAAGTCCGCCGCCGGTCGGAGTATGGCTGTCGGAGCCCAGGAGCGTTTTCCCCGGGATTCCGTAATTTTCTAATTGAAGTTGATGACAAATTCCGTTTCCCGGTTTGGAGAAAAGCACACCGTGGCGCTTCGCAACGCTTTTAATAAATTCATGGTCATCGGCATTTTCGAACCCTGTCTGGAGCGTATTGTGATCAATGTAGGCGACAGACAGCTCTGTCTTTATTTTATCTACGTCCATGGCTTCCAGCTGCAGGTAAACCATAGTACCTGTTGAATCCTGAGTGAGCGTTTGGTCAATTTTTATCGTAATTTCGTTACCCGGAGCAAGAACTCCATCCACGAGATGGTTCTCCAGGATTTTATAGGTTAATGTCTTTCCCATAAGATTTCCACTGCCTTTCCATTATCAATTGCGGTGTTTCGTATTGTATACAATTATACAATCCGACCGACGGTAAGTCAAGCACCGCTTATCATAAAGATCGGGCAGATCAGAGGCAGATCAAGCAGAAAGAACATTTTTATTTGATTCCGAGCGATTATCCATTGAAAAATAGGGCAGGATACTATATAATGTAGCGGAAAGATATGGAGCAACAATATATAGGAGGCAAGATATGAAAACGGTAATGAAAAGAGACGGGACCCAGGTCAGCTTCAACAGCAGCAAAATAAAGACTGCAATCAAGAATGCGATGCTGGAGACAAAAGCGGGCATCGATGAGCTTCTGGCAGGCAATATCGCGGCAGCCATCGAAAAGCAGGTGGAACGGTCGGAGCGTGTGATCAAGGTGGAGGATCTTCAGGATCTGGTGGAAGACTTCCTGATGGCCAGCGAGCGGAAGGATGCGGCAAAGAAGTTCATTATTTATCGTTATGAGAGGGACAAGACCCGCGATGCAAGAAAACGAAGAGACGGAAGGCTTATCTCCGAGGAATTTGTAAGCAAATACAAGCATACTCCTTCTCCGATGAATCAGCTTGGCAGCTTTGTCTATTACAGAACCTATTCCCGATGGGTTTCGGAGGAAATGAGACGGGAATACTGGTGGGAAACTGTCCGGCGTTCGGTGGAATACAACTGCAGCCTGGTGCCGACTTCCAAGGAGGAAGCGGAACGCCTGTATAAAAATGTTTTCGAATTGAAACAGTTCTTATCCGGAAGAACCTTCTGGGTGGGCAGTACTGATGTTTCAAAATATTATCCCATGTCCAACTATAATTGCTCCTTCCAGGTGATTGACGGCTTTTCCGCGTTTCGGGATATTTTTTATCTGCTCATGGTAGGCTCCGGTGTCGGAGTCAGGGTGCTGAAATCCGATGTGGCCAAGCTGCCCCCGGTCAGAACGGATATCGAGGTGATCCAT
>JAQUYZ010000069.1 GCA_028691625.1 Eubacteriales bacterium | reverse complement strand
CGAAAAACAGCGGCGGCAAGGTATTTGTCCAGGTAGAGAAAATTGTGAAGGCCGGAACATTGGATCCCCGGCTTGTGAAGATCCCAAGAATTTACGTAGATGCGCTCGTGATCTCCGATCCGTACGACCATCAGCAATCCTTCGACCACGAATACGATCCGTCCCTTTGCGGTGAGGTTACCGTTCCGGTAGACAGTCTGGAAGCACCACCAATGAGCGCCAAGAAGGTCATTGGGAGAAGGGCTGCAATGGAGCTGAGAGAGAACACTGTTGTAAACCTTGGTATCGGAATTCCTGAGTACATCTCCGCTGTAGCCAACGAAGAGGGGATTGGAGACTACATGACTCTGACCGTTGAAGCGGGTCCGGTCGGCGGCGTACCGTGCGGCGGTTCCCAGTTTGGCGCATCTGTGAATCCGGAGTGCATACTGGATCAGCATGTGCAATTTGACTTCTACGACGGCGGCGGAGTAGACCTTGCATTTTTAGGTCTGGCTCAGGCTGACAAGCAGGGCAACATCAACGTCAGTAAATTTGGTCCGAGAATTGCCGGATGCGGCGGTTTTATCAATATTACACAGAATGCGAAAAGAGTATTCTACTGCGGAACCTTTACAGCAGGAGGACTTAAAGCGGACATTCGCAATGGTGAGATAAAAATTCTTCAGGAAGGTGCTGAAAGGAAATTCATTAATGAGGTAGAACAGATCACCTTCAGCGGTGAATACGCTGCGAAGATCGGACAACCGGTTATGTACATTACGGAAAGAGCTGTATTTGAACTGAGACAAGACGGAGTTTATTTGACAGAGGTTGCTCCCGGAATCGATCTTCAGACACAGGTGCTGGACCTGATGGACTTCAAGCCAAAGATGGATGGGGTACCAAAACTGATGGACAGACGAATTTTCTGTGATGAGCCGATGGGATTAAAATAATTGAAGAGATAGGAAGGGGAGCCCGCGAAGGTAAGATGCGAGGCTCTCTTTTCTGTTGCAATAGTAAATGTGAATATCAGCTGCAGCAAGGTGGAATGGTCTGCTTCAGCAAGGTGAAAATGTTGATATTGACCACTGACAATCTCAGGAATAAAATAGGAATGGACGCCCGAATGACAGCAGCTTTGGCCGCCAGGGCAGTAAGGGGAGAAAATGACTAAACCTACCTATGGATATCTTTATGCAATTTTTGCTGCCTTTTTTTACGCATTGGTTGCGATCGTCGCGAAGCGTCTCGTTATGACCGGCATGCATCCGTTTCTAATCACATTTTACCAGTATTTATTCACAATCTCGATTCTGGGCATCTGGATTTGTATCCGGAACCGGAGCGCATTCCGCTGTTCATTTAAAAAGATTGGTTTGTTTGCGTTGCTTGGGATTGGAGGGGGAGGAGCAACAAATATTCTCTTTTACTCGGCGCTTCAATATCTTGATGCGGGAATCTCCTCCATGCTGTTGTTTCTGCATCCTGTCTTCATCACGTTATTTTTTGCGGTGACACGGATAAAAATCATCAGGACGATCAACTATATTTGCGTTTTGGTTGCAGCCTGCGGCACAGCGATCGTACTGGATATTTTTTCAGGCTCCCTGCACCTATCGGTCGTTGGAATCGTGCTTGGAATTATGAGCGGTATGACCTATGCATTCTATAACATTTTTGCGGACCTGAAGCTGAAGGCGGAGGAGCCCAATGTGATTAACTTCTATGCGTGCACGGCAGCGTTACTTTTTACAATGACGGTGCTGGCCACCGGCGGAATCGGATTTGCTGTTGACCCGACTGCATTGCCATCGATCTTCTTTCTCGCCGCCTTTTCGGGAGTGCTTCCTGCATACTGCTTCTTTAAAGCATTGCAGTATATAGGTTCAGAGAAGGTGTCCGTCATTTCCTCCATCGAGCTGCCGTTGACGCTGGTCATGGCGTTTACGATCCTGAAGGAACAGATGAAGCTGATACAACTTTTTGGAATGGTTCTGATCGTTCTGGCCACGATCATGCTGCACAGGAACGAGAAAGAGCCGGAAGTTGAAAAGTGAAGGACGAATCTTCATTAATTTGGGAAGTAATAATTTTCTTTTGCTTCTTTCTCTCATAAATCTTGCCAACGCCTAATCATGGTTCGAAACACTATGCGTAATCTTTACAGCAGTGCTAGGGAACATAACGCTTTTATCTCTCATATTATATAATTAATCAACTTTCACACATGAATAATGTGCAGTGGACACTAAAATTCAGTAATTTTGGGCAATAAAAAAGTCTAAGAAGCCCCTGCTTTGTGATACAACAGAAGTGAAAAAACCATTAAATTATAGACCATTTTGAAATAATTCAATGCTTACAAGGAAAAAGGAATCCCTTGGTTCAGACGGCAACGGTTTCCAAAGATATCGGTTTCCTTCTGCGAAAGTTGATGAATTTATTATAATCGAGGGACAATTGAGATGAAATTTAAAAAGGAGTTTGATTGGGAGTGTATCACATACAGCCAAATGCATTTGATTTTTAACTCAAGAATAATTTGGCGAAGATTAAACATCTGGATGAGAGCCTACGTGGTCAGCAGATATCAAGGGATAGGGACGGAACAGGAAATATTTGAACGATTATACCAAGAGACACAAAAATTCGGAGACTCGTTAAATATCATTTTTGGCCGCAATAAGGCAGAAGAATACTCCCAGCTGTTAAGCAAATATATGATAACATATCGTAATTTGATTGATGCTCACATAAACAGAAATATGCAAGGCATTACCGAGAATATCGATCTTCTTTATCAAAACGTCAGAGAGCAGGCTGCCTATCTGGCAAAAATAAATCCTTATTTTCAAGAAGATCAATGGATAAACATGCTGGAAACATATCTGCAGTATTCTCTTACACGAATCAACTCCTTTGTTACCAAAGACTTTAACGAAGACATTATAAGGTACAAGGAGTTGACTGCCCTTACCGACTATATAGGACTTGTCTTTGCACAGGTAGCTTATAACTATATAACATCCGGAACAGAAAGGACAACTCAGGACAACAATGAGTTATGTTTAAACTATGAACAGGTGAATACAATCTACCAGATAAGAATGCTTTGGTTCGAGCTTAATTCCTGGATAAGAAGTTATATGCTGAGCAGGTACAGAGGAATTGGCAATGAGGCGCAAATGGTTGCCCGGTTAAAAGAAGTGGTGACGGAATACGCCAACAATTTAAAGCTCTTTTTCGGAGAAAATCCCGGAATTGATCAGTTGGAATTATTGATTAACGAGTACGTAGAACTCATAGATTTGTTTATTACTGCTCAAATGCAAGGAAATACCGACGAGCAAAACCGCATTATAAAACTGCTTTATCAAAATGCAGATCAAAGGGCTGCCGCCGTATCTTCTATTAACCCCTATTGGGAAGAAAGTGAATGGAAGAATAGACTTTATAACAATTTAAGAAGCATACTCGAAGAATCTATTACGTTCTTGGCCGGCGATTATGATAGGAATTTAAGTGTATACAGCAGACTAATTGATTACGCAGAAAGCGCCAGCGACTATTTTGCAGAGGGCTTACTGAATTATTTGAATCCTATAGCAAAGTGACCAAACAAACCATTCGAAAGGAGTAAGTGTTTTTTGTTTTTCAATTGGCCGGATATGTAATTATGGGATTTATATTTCATGACATATTTAAAATTATATTACTTAATCAACAAAGAAAAAATACCATGGAACCCCATGGTATTTTTGGATGAATTGTGATCTTGTTATTATATACTATTTATTCTTGAATACGGCAGGTCTCTTCTCCAGGAATGCTGTCATTCCTTCCGCTCTGTCCTCGGAACTGAACGGAGCAACAAGGGCTTCACCTTCAAATGCGACGCCTGTCTTGATATCCAGACTGATTCCGTTATTCACAGCGATCTTGGCAGCTTTGATCGCGATAGGGGCCTTTGATATAATTGTTTTCGCAACTTTTTCCGCTGTTCCCATCAACTCTTCTGCAGGAACCACCTTTTCAACAAGACCGATTCGATACGCTTCCTGCGCATCGATCATATCAGCGGTCATAATTAGGTATTTTCCCATGCCTTTGCCAACGAGTCTTGGAAGTCTCTGCGTTCCGCCAAATCCCGGAATGATTCCCAGATTTACTTCAGGCTGACCAAATTTTGCCTTCTCAGATGCGATTCTCATGTCACAAGCCATTGCCAGCTCACATCCGCCGCCGAGCGCAAAACCGTTGATCGCTCCAATCACAGGCTTGTCAATACTTTCGATCAGATTCATGACATTCTGACCTTTGATCATCATCGCTCTGCCCTCAAGCGTTGTAAGATTTACCATCTCAGAGATGTCAGCGCCGGCCACAAATGCTTTTCCTTCGCCTGTGAGGATTGCAATCTGAACTTCGGGATCGTTATTTACTGCGGTAAAAGCCGCATATAATTCATCCAGTACCTCATTGCTTAAAGCATTTAAAGACTTCGGCCTGTTTACTGTCACATAAGCAATTCCGTCTTTTACTTCATAAATTAAATTCTGATACATAATTTTTACTTCCTTTCTGTCTGATATTTTTTGTCTTACGACATGAATGAATAACTGATTTTAAACCATATTATCACTATGAAATATAATAATCAATGGGTTTGGAAATTGTCAGACAATTAACGTTAAATAATTATCAGAAACATATTGTATATCAATTTTTGGTATGCTATCATGTGGCTAATAAGAAAAACCTAAGGATCTTGGAGGTAAAAAAATGGCTAACTTATTCTTTATTCCGCAATACATCATCTCAGGCGAAAACGCTTTAAAAATGAGCACTGAGTATTTCAAAGCCTTCGGAGATAAGGCACTGATCGTAACAGACGATATCATGGTAAAACTCGGGAATGTTAAAAGATTGACAGACGCTCTTGATGAGATTCATGTTTCCTATATCATATACTCCGGTATTAATAGTGAACCAACTCATACCATGATTGATGAAGGCGTTGAAATCTACAAAAGAGAAGCCTGCGATTTCCTGATCGGCATCGGCGGCGGCAGCCCGTTGGATTCCATGAAGGCGATCGGAGCAGTTGTTGCCAACGGCGGCAGCATCTGCGATTACATGGGCAAGAAGATCGAGCACACACTTCCGCCCACCTGTGCAATCCCGACTACGGCAGGAACAGGCTCTGAGGCCACGAAAGTCTCCATCATCACCAATACCAACACAGGCGTTAAGATGCTGCTGAATGATCCAAAGCTGATGGCAAACATCGCTGTTGTAGATCCGTTATTCACATTAACCGTTCCGCCGGGAGTAACCGCGGCTACAGGGGTTGACGCTTTGACCCATGCGATTGAAGCATACACTTCCCTTAAGGCCTTCTCAATGAGCGACATCTATGCATTATCAGCTGTCAAGAGAATCTTTGAGAACATCTATGAGGTCTACACCAATGGATCCAACGTGGAAGCCAGAAGAGAAATGGCAATTGCCGCGCTGGAGGCAGGAATCGCATTTAGTAATGCTTCCGTTACCATCGTTCACGGCATGAGCCGTCCGATCGGCGCATTGTTCCATGTGCCACACGGGCTGTCCAACGCAATGCTGCTGAATGTCTGCCTTGATTATCTGCAGCCTGGTGCGGTAGCAAGACTGAACCAACTGGCAAAGACCATTGGGGTACACCGCCCCGGAATGACTCCTGATGAAGGAGCGCATGCATTTGTTGTCGCGACCAAAGCCCTGCTGCGTACCTTACACATTAAAACACCGGAAGAGTTCGGTATTGACAAGGATGAATTCTTCAAGCAGATCCCCAAAATGGCAGAAGACGCACTGATCAGCGGAAGTCCACTGAATACTAGACGTACGCCGAACAAAGACGAGATCATGGATCTGTACAAGAAGCTCTGGGAAAAACCCGAACCTTGCAATTGCTAAAAGTAAAAATTCATTTGGATAGAATCAAACAAAGTAAAAAGAAGAGGTGAATGTGAATGCCTCTTCTTTTTATAACACAAAAAAATTTAATATGCGGAACGTATTTGATTTTTCAGTTGTTCAATCGACTTTCTGACAGCAGGGATGCAGAGCACAAAGACGGTCAACGCGCCCTCTGCTCCGAGGTAGGTCATATTATAGTAGATTGACCAGGTAAATGCACTGAATCCCTCCGGCGCATACTCACCGAAGAATATGACTCCGGAGAGTACGGAGCAGAAATATCTGCCCAGCAGTCCGAGAATAAACCCGGTAATGAGGCCGAATTTCCTTGATCTCATAAAGCCTGCAAAGGCCAGCGCTCCAAAGGCGAGGGGATAATCCAGCAGCATTTGAATGGGATGGATGACATAAGGGTTGAAGATCAGATCGATCAAACCTACGCACATTCCCGCCATCATACCTCTGCGGACACCGTACAGATATGCACAAAGGACTATGGGAAGCATGCAGAAGGCAGTAATGGAACCTCCCTGAGGCATGCGGAACAGAATGATCTGGTTGAGGGCAATGGATAGTGCGACCAGGACAGCGGATGTGACCATCGCTTTTGTGTCAGCTTTTTTATCGCGTCCGGATATTAGGATGCCGAGGAAAAGCAGCAGGATAATGATCAGCGTTGAAATCTGACCGGATGTGGATTCAAAGAATCCCTGTAATTGTTCTGAAGACATAAAAAACCTCCTTAAAAAACACAAATGTGCTGTTTTGCAGGAGGGGATCGTTTGAACGAATTCCAATATACACAGACATACATGTACATTGAAACCTGTCAAAATGCTTCCCTACGCCGGTATTGCCCGGATCAGGTAATGAGGGTCGAAAAACTCTCAGCTAAAAGCTCCCCTAGCAAAAGATATAATATAAAATTGATTGTAATTATATTACCCCGTTTCTACAACGGCGTCAAATATTTTTTTTGAGAAAAACAGCGAGAAAAAATCTCAATCATGAGATAAAATGATCAGCAATTTTCCTGAGGAATGACTGATTTCAACTTTTTCTTTAAGAAATTCATTGCTGATGCCAAGGGGGAAACTGTGATTCAACAGACAATTTTCCAGCGGATACTTTACTCCACGAATTGAGACTCCTCCGCATTGGTCTCCGTAGGCAAAGAGGGATATTTTATATCCTTCCGCCTTTTGAACCTTCAGGCTTCCAGGATTTCTCAAGGTCGCTCTGTTTTTTCCGTCGAGAAACCAGATCGTTTTACCTGCATCGATGGCATAGGACATGGTCTGCAGATTCGCAATGGTGTGGTCAAGCCTGCCGCCGAGTCCTCCAAGGACGGTTAACTCGTCAAAACCCTGATCGATGGCGTATTTCAAACAAATCATCGTATCCGTATCATCTTTTTCTGCAGCATAACGTAGGATTATGCCGCTGCCACAGGGACCGGAAACACTGAAATCATTCGCGATTT
>JAQUYZ010000068.1 GCA_028691625.1 Eubacteriales bacterium | reverse complement strand
AATTTAAAAATCATAGAGGAATTCCCTCGTGCGAGCTTTCAATATGTTGTAGTTGCTAAATGAATGACCACAATATTTATGACGATGCAAAAGAGTGTATTAGGAACGTTAATGTACACACAAAACTACCAGTTCCACCGGTAATCATTAGGGTTTTATTGTGGAATACAGATGGGGTTGATGCTTGTTTATTCTCATTCATAATCTTATGTTGTTCCTCACTTTGAATTGAGTTTACTATATAATATTACTTATTTCTTTGCGCGAGAAATTCCTTCTCCAGTTCAAGGACTCCTTTTGCTCTATCTTTAATGCGCCTACAGGGTATTCCAGCGTAAATACCCCAAGGTTCCAACGAATCCTTGACAAGAGACATTGCGCCAACAGCTACCCCCTCGCCGAGAGTAACTCCTTGTAGTACCGTTGAACCGCTTCCGATTATCACATGCCTACAGATTCTTGTTGGCGCATTTTGAACATGCTTAAGCCGATCTGGAATGAGCGGATTCGTCATCGTCTCTCCTGAATAATCATCGCAAACGGCATAAATGCATATCCTTGATGAAATATTCGCAAAATCCTCAATAACAATCCCTGCTTGACTTCCATATAGAGCGGTGTATGCCGCAACGTGTACAAAATTACTTATCGTGATATTACCGCTAAGAATACAGAAGTCATCTATTCTAATGTTACTACCCAGCGATATATGCGATGCGCCATATATGCTAGCCTTTCGGCTCAGCATTACGTTATCACCGATTTCTTTAAAGCCTATTTGATGGAGCTCATCGTTGTTGAAAAAGCTACTCATTATTAATCCTTTCCATCTTAAGCGGATTACATCACCTATTCCCGTACATCCGCTCGTAGTAATACTGGTAATCGCCGGAAATGATCTCCTGCCACCACGGCCGATTGTTCACATACCAGTCTATGGTAAGCTTAATGCCATCGGCGAAATTCGTTTCCGGCAGCCAGCCCAATTCATTATGGATTTTGGTTGGGTCGATAGCGTAGCGCATATCGTGACCCTTTCTGTCGGTGACATATGTGATGAGGCTTTCAGGTTTTCCAAGTGCTCCGCAGATTAGCTTCACGATGTCGATGTTCCGCATTTCGTTGTGTCCACCGATGTTGTAGACCTCACCGACACGACCGTTGTGAATGATCAAGTCGATAGCCTTGCAATGGTCATCAACATAGAGCCAGTCGCGGACGTTCAAGCCCTCTCCGTAGACCGGAAGAGATTTATCATTCAACGCATTGGCTATCATCAACGGTATCAGCTTCTCTGGGAACTGATAAGGACCGTAGTTATTAGAGCAACGGCTTATCGTGATCGGTACGCCGAAGGTTCTATGGTATGCCAACACTAAGAGATCAGCCGATGCCTTTGACGCACTATAAGGACTGGACGTATGAATTGGCGTCATTTCAGTAAACAGCAACTCCGGCTTATCTATAGGCAAATCGCCATAGACCTCGTCCGTGCTTACTTGATGATAGCGTTCTATGCCATACTTCCGGCAAGCGTCCATCATCACGGCGGTGCCCATGATGTTCGTTTCAAGGAACACGCCCGGATTCTCTATGGAACGGTCAACGTGACTCTCCGCTGCGAAGTTAACCACGACATCAGGCTTCTCTTCTTCAAAGAGGTTGAACACAGCGGTTCTGTCGCAGATATCCGCCTTTACAAAGCGGAAGTTCGGCTTATCCATGATAGGAGTCAATGTTGACAGGTTGCCAGCATACGTCAGCTTGTCTAGGCAGATAAACCGATAGTCGGGATGCTTGTCTATCATGTAGAAAATGAAGTTTGAGCCGATGAATCCCGCTCCTCCGGTAACGATGATGGTCTTAGTCATTTTTCTTCACCTCCTCAACGAGTGACAACAGATACTGTCCGTAATCGGTCATTTTAAGCTCCGTGCCTATAGCTTCAAGCTGCTCCGTCGTAATGAACTTTCTGCGCCAAGCAATCTCCTCAATACAGCTTATGTAGAATCCCTGACGGCTCTGTACAGCCTCCACGAACTCAGCAGCTTTGAGCATTCCTTCGGGACTTCCCGTATCAAGCCACGCAACACCACGCCCTAAAAGCTGGACATTAAGCTCACCAAGGCTTAAATACTCGTTGTTTACGGCCGTGATCTCGATTTCGCCGCGCGCCGACGGCTTTACGTTCTTTGCTATCTCGACAACTCTGTTATCGTAGAAGTACAAACCGGGCACAGCGTAGTTCGATTTCGGCTCGGTGGGCTTTTCTTCAATCGACACGACCTTAAATGCTTTGTCAAACTCAACAACTCCAAATGCCCGCGCGTCCTTTACAGGATATCCGAAGATGCACGCGCCCCCGTCCATCTCAATCTTCGCTATGGCGTTCCAGAGTGTTCTCGACATATCTTGTCCAAAGAACATATTGTCGCCGAGGATAAGGCAAACGGAATCGAAGCCGATAAACTCTGCGCCAAGGATAAAGGCATCGGCTAATCCACGCGGCGCGTCTTGGACTTTGTACTCGATTCTGACGCCAATCCTCTCGCCGTCTCCCAGCAACCTTTCATAGACAGGCGTGTCCTCCGGCGTGGAGATAATGAGAATCTCCCGAATGCCCGCCAAGAGGAGCATAGAGAGAGGGTAGTAAATCAACGGCTTATCATAGATAGGCAGTAGCTGTTTACTTACAGCCTTTGTCATCGGGTAGAGGCGAGTTCCTTTACCACCGGCTAAGATAATTCCTTTCATTTTTGGTCTCCTATTTTCTGAAGCCTTTGACGGCTTCTATATTTATCGGTAGCGTGATAGAACGCGAATTGCTTTATTAACGCTGTAAAATCTAATCAAGAATTATTGAACAGATTCTGTCGACATCCGCAATTGACAAATCAGCGTACATCGGAAGCGTCAAGACGCTTTCAGCCACATGCGCCGCTACAGGAGTTTTTTCTGCACCCGCCGTCGGATAACCCTTGTAGGCTTTTGTTGCGTTAATAATTGGATAGAAGTACTTACGAGCAACAATGTCCTGCGCTTTCAACCTGTCAAAGATTTCATCTCTTGTGTACTTGTAGCCGTCGAACACTACCGGGAAGTAAGCATAGTTAGGTTTCACATCCGCCTGTGGTTTACAGAGAATAATACCGGGGGTGTTAGATAGGAGAGCAATATACCGCTCGTAAACATGTTTTCTCTTCTCAATCTCAGCAGCCAAGTGCCTCAGGTTACAGATACCCATTGCTGCCTGGAACTCGTTCATCTTGGCGTTGCCACCAACGTAGTTCACATCTTCCGGACCGTGAATGCCAAAGTTCTTTAGGTCATTCAACAACTCAACCTTACTGTCATCATGGAAACATGCAGCACCACCCTCGATAGTGTTGAACACCTTCGTGGCGTGAAAAGAGAACATAGAGATGTCACCGAAGTTTGCCGATGATATGCCTCTGTACTTCACTGCAAAGGCATGAGCCGCATCGTAGATGACCCTCAAATGATGACGGTCAGCTATCACTTGAATAGCATCCACGTCGCACATATTACCGTAGACATGAACTGGTAGAATCGCGACCGTTTTAGGAGTTATCATTGACTCAATCTTTGTAGTGTCGATAGTATAAGTTGCCTGGTTAATATCGCAGAATACAGGTCCTAATCCGTTCCTAGTAATCGCGTGGGTTGTCGAGGCGAAAGTAAATGGAGTCGTTATGACCTCAGACCCTGCGGGAAAGGCGAAGGAGGCTATGGCAGCTTCCAATGCGAGATGACCGTTGGTGTAGAGCGTCACGTGCGGGCAGTCGAAGAACGCCTCCAGCTCGGCTTGCAACTGTTTATGCTTAATGCCCATGTTGGTGAGCCAGTGCGAGTCCCAAATAGGCTTGATTTCTTCTATGTACTCCTCAATAGGAGGCATTGAGGAACGGGTAACATTAATTATGTCATTCATGAGCCGTCATCTCCTTCAATTGTTTGTTTCACTAGTTAGGCCACTCTGTATTTCTTTACAAGTGGTATAACGATATTCATACTCCATGTATCTGCATCGAGATTGATTAGGGGCATCGCGCTGAATGTAGTGTTACCGTCTGAAAAAAGATAGAACAGATAGTATTGCATGACGTATCTTTGTCATCAGACCGACTTTCTTAGCAGGCTCTCTCTCATGGTATCCGATTACATCTCCCAGTTTAGGATCAATACCGAGTTTTTCTACATATTGATGGTAAGTTTTATTATCGAATTTACCTCTCTGCAAAAGCCAACCAAAGTCATAATCAAAAATCGGAGGTTCTCCTTGTTTTATTGTCAGTATTTTATAATTAAACAGACAAGCTCTTACACTTCCGTAATATTCAAATTTCCATGGATTTTCATTCAATCGGATGATTTTTTGCAAGGACGAAGATCGCCATAAGCCTATTTGCAGATTACATAAGAACATTCTCTTTTTCAGATATCTCAAATATGACAATTGAACAGCTTTATTCGAAGTGGAACGGAAGTTTTCATAGGTGATTCCGTCAATTTGAGTATTGTTTCGGATAAAATCAAGTGTTTCAGCAAACCGAGTATTGTCCACGGTAGATTTCACATAATAGTCGTCTAAAATAATAAAAACATATTCACAGTTTAGGCGATTAATACATTCCAGTAATCTTTCTGAATAGGTGCTATTGCTATTCGACAACCCGATTGGTTGAATCACCAGCTTGTCCGAAGCGATAATCTCTTTTTTCTCCGCCATGGAGATATAACCGTCAAACGCAGTATCAAAGCCCGGCCAAAATCGGTTTAACAGCCGAAAAAAATCAGGCCACAAAAAAGAGGTACCATCATATGTAGAAAAAACAAATCCGACTTTTCCGTTTTTGTCAATTTTTATCTTTGTCATAAACTTTTCCTTTTTATACCTCAATGGCTCAGATGTGTAGTTACACTATTTTTGATGTTGCTCAACAAAACATAGATCCGTCTTTTGATTCTCGAAGCCAGCGGCTTTCGTTTCTCAATATGCCACAAACTACATTTTATTCCCGAATCCTTTAATGTTAAGTAATTCTCATTCCACTGTTTTTCGTTAAAAGGATGCTGCCTGTCGAAGGACTGGGCGCCAAGGATTTCCTTCAAATCACCATCGAACAATTCAAAATACGCTTTTGCTTCTTCGAGAAGCTGTTCCCCTTTCGGAGAGGAGGATATAATACAGGAAACCCCTTTTTTATTACTGTTAAATCTGTTTCCCCAATAATCTCCTATCCTTAAATCTGCATTGCCGATATTTTTTCTTGCTTCACAGTCATAACACGATTTATTAAAGAATTCCTTTGAGTAATACGCGTTAAAAAAAGCATCTCCCCTTCGCTTGGTCGGGATGGTTTTCCTGTTTGAAACAAATTCATTGGCAGGGATATGCCATCCATAATGCTTTGTGCGAAATCTTACTTCTTTTACATCTTTAACTTTGTTTAATTTAATATATTCTTTCCAAACAAGCGGAGAAACGACGCCATGGCAAAACAATTCGACAAGATAGATATTTTGGATACGAAAATGACTCTTTATAAAAAATTTTTTTATCCCCAGGATCTGGCAGGGAGTGCCGAAAAACACGATTTTTGAATCTACAGGTAAGCTTTTGAGGACAGAAACAGCGTCAGACATATCCGATTGAAAATATTTTGATCCGAGTATTCTAGATATGTCTTTGATGTCACGAATGAGACAATGCTTTGCTTTCTTTTCGTTATTGTCATAGGTGCACCCGATTACCATAAAGCCGTTATGGATAGCCGCTTGACATATGGCAGAGGTGATCCCGCCCGATGCGCTGTTCATCAATACGGAATCATCCTTATGCCAACCATAATATGCCTTCAAGCTATCTGCTGTGTTAAAGGTATCTGCATGCGAATAACAAACATCCGTACAGAGTCCACAGCCGATACAGGCATCCTGATTGACATTCGGTTTGAAAAATCCGTTTCCATCGGGACACATATGTATGGCGTTCTTTGCGCATATGGCGGAACAGGCGAAACACCCGGTACAGTCTCTGATTCTTCCGACATTTATGTTATTCATCTCGAAGCGCCTCACATAAAAAGCTTACCGATTGCTTTCTCATCTGTTCTATGATTGGATTAATCATTGAATAATCAATATCAGCCGGAACAGCTGCGTTTAAAGCAACATCATTACGAATGTATCTATCGGCGATATTCAGCCTATTTAACAATGATACGATTCTGGAATGCTGAGGAACACTTTTTTCATAATCTCTTTCAAAGACAAAAAAATTTTTACTAAAAAGTATACTGAACAGCATGCCGTGGAAGGAATCGGTAAGAACGCATTCCGAATGGCAGATATACGATATAAATTCAAATGGAGAGAGGTCGGATACTTGTTTCGTTCCAGCAACATATTGGGGAAAATCACACTTGGATACCACATATACGCTGCGGTTGTTTGCTATGCTTCTCCGGATTTCGGAAATGGCGTTTTCGGAAGGTTTATTTAAAAAATATCCGATAAGAAACGGTGTATCCATATTTATGTTCTTAAGCTTTTCTATCCAAAAGTCTTTTCCCACTAAAAGCACAGGGTCAACACAAACTCGCACGGAAATATGAAAATTATTCATCAACAGCTGTCCTGCTGTTTCTTCTCTGACAGAAATATAGTTGATTTGGCTTACATACCTTCTAAAGGACAAATAATTATAATACGGTATTTTGTCGGCTCCGATGGATGCGGAATAGGAGATATTTTTAGATTTCGGAGAAAAGGTTAAAAAATTATCCCTTTTAAGATGGGTGCCGGTGGGATTCCACACCTGATCGCTTCCTGTAATACACCGCAAGCAGCTATGGCTTCTGGCAAGCTCTTTCATTTTTTTGCCGGATAAATAAGTCGGAGAAAGTTCTGCTTCCGTAAATACCATAAAATTATATCGTATCGCGTCGGAGTATTTGTTTAGGGGACGCCTTTTTCCGAAATGACTTGTCCATGTATCTCTGAACAGTCTCGGAGACAGAAAGCTTTTGTAAAAATTAACAGACACCGTTTTTAGTCTGTATAATTTTTTCCTAAATCCGACTTCGTTTCTTTCTACGATAATACAATCAACCTTGAACTTTTCTTCTACATACTTCTTCAAAGCATACGCTTGCAGCGAAGAACCAAAATTGTCGCCACTGTAAACCGTATTTAGAAGAACATATTTTTTATCACCGCTCATGAGCTTTGCTATCCCCTCTGCAAATATCTGACTACTTTTCAATACTACGATGTATCTTTCTTTTGAAAGCATCCTTTATTGCCGAAATGTTTAGTGTGAATACATATCTTAATAGCGTCATGATTTTGGAGTTGTGAAGCTGTTTCAATACTTTTTTGGTATAGTCGGAATCCACCAATACAAATTCCGGATGACATATTTTATCAATCTCGTATGTTTTCATAAAATAAAGTGCCTGAATATTTTTCGGCATATTTTTGT
>JAQUYZ010000067.1 GCA_028691625.1 Eubacteriales bacterium | reverse complement strand
TTATCTCTGTTTTCGGAACATATATTTTTCCGAAACAGGCTGCGCCATCTTAATTTTGACGATCTGCTGCGGGTGCGGCGCGGACTCGATGGGTTGATCCTTCTCATCCAGCATCACCTCGATCTTGTGGGGGAAGTAATCTGCAAACGGGCCGAACACCTCAATTTCATCTCCCATCTCCATCTTGTTTCTCTGCTCCACCACGGCGATGCCTGTCGTTTCATCATAGTCTTTTACCAGACCGACAAAGGAATATTCCCTCGTGTATGCGCTGGTCTGGTAGTTCTGATCCTTGTTGGTCGGCTTATTGTAATAAAAGCCGGTTGTGAACTCACGATGGCTGACCTTTTTCAACTCCTTCAGCCATTCCGGATTGAACTGAAAGCCCTCCGGATCTGCATAATATGCATCGATCGCTATTCGATAGGCGCCGACGATGGTCGCTACATAGAAGATGCTCTTCATCCTGCCCTCGATCTTTCCCGAGGACAGCCCTGACCGGATCAGATCCGGAATATGCTCGATCATACAAAGGTCTCTGGAGTTCAGGATGTAGGTGCCCCGTTCGTCTTCCTCGACGGGAAAGTATTCTCCCGGTCTCTGCTCCTCCACCAGATGGTATTTCCACCGGCATGGATGCGCACATTCTCCACGGTTTGCATCCCGCTCGATCATGAAATTGCTCAGGAGACAACGTCCGGAGTAGGAAATGCACATTGCGCCCTGAATAAAGGCTTCCAGCTCCAGGGTTTCCGGCAGTCTCCTTTTCAGTTCCCGAATCTCTTCAAAGGTAAGCTCCCTTGCCAGTACAATCCGTTTCACACCCTGTTTGTGCCAAAATTCTGCGGTCTTATAATTTGTCATATTGGCCTGGGTGCTCAAGTGGATCTCCGCATCGGGAATCGTCTCTCTGATCATCATGATGATGCCCGGGTCTGACACAATGAATGCATCGATTGGGATTTCCTTCAATTGATCCAAGTAATTCTCCAGTTCGGCGATATCCTCATTGTGGGCAAAGATGTTAATGGTCATATGGACCTTTCTGCCTCTGTCGTGAGCGTATGCTACGCCTTCCCGGATCTCTTCCATGCTGAAATTTTTTGCAGCGGCACGGAGACCGAACAGTTCTCCGCCGAAATATACGGCATCGGCCCCATAATCAACGGCGATCTTCAGCTTTTCAAGATCTCCCGCCGGAGCCAGCAATTCAATTTTTTTCATTTTTTCCTCTTACTCACAATTGTTGTTCTTTTACAGTGTCTTGCCGGTCCTTCAGTACACTGACCGCGACTCCGTCTCCTACGGGCAGAACCGCAGTGTCTGCGTAATCCAATTTCGTGATATAGTTGATATATTTCCGCATGTGTCTTACACTTGTTTTCTGCCTTCTGTCCGTGATAAATTCATCGGAAGCCGTTCTGGCCTTCAGAAGCACGTTGTCCGACAGGATGACTGCTTCCTTTCTGCACAGCGGAATACAGGCATCCCAGAATTCTTTATAACAGCTTTTTGCCGCATCGATAAACACCAGATCAAAGCCCTGAGAGTCCACGTTGGTAATGGAATCCCGCAATTCTGCAAGACTTTCAAGGGCATCGCCCGGTTTGACTTGGATTCGCTGTGACAGTTCGAATTTTTTGATGTTTTCCAATGCATATAAGCACATCTCATCGCTGTGTTCCAGACTGACGATGTCAGCTCCCGGAAAGGTCTCTGCGAAGCATATGGCCGAATACCCCACTGCTGTGCCGATTTCCAAAATCCGTTCCGGTCGTTTCATCCTGATGATATTTAATATAAATGTTTCCGAATCCCTTAGAATGATAGGAACATTGTGTTTTTCCGCAACCTCCCGCAGTAGTTTCAGTTTTCTGTTCAAAGGCCGATAAAGACCTTCCAGATATTCGGTTACCTTGTCGTTCGTAATATTCATGTAGCTCCTTGTAACTGTACTTTGTTCTGCCGGACCATACTTTAGTTGATGTACTTCGCTTTGTCTCTTAAAAACTGATCGTAGGTTTCAGAGAAAGCATGGGAGCCGTCTCCCTTTGCCAGAAAGTACAGATAATCCGTATCTGCGGGATATAAGGCCGCCTTGATGGAATCCGCTCCCGGAGATGCGATGGGGCCCGGCGGAAGTCCGGGAATCATATAGGTGTTGTACGGTGATTCGATCTGCGTATCCTTGATGCTCAGTACCGGCTTCTGTTCTCCCAGAATGTACTGCACGGTTGCGCAGGACTGAAGAGGCATGTCGATTTTCATCCGGTTATAGAATACACTTGCAATGACAGGCCTGTCCTCCGGGACACGGGCTTCCCGCTCGATGATCGACGCCAGCGTAATGACTTCTCTCACGTTCATTCCCAGTTCATCCGCTCTGGCATAGTACTTGTCCGTAAACACTTTATTGAATTGATACAGCATTTTATCGATGATATCGTGCTCGTTTGCCGTTGTAAAAATATCATAGGTCTCAGGGAACAGATAGCCTTCCAGGCGGTCCGGTCCTGCCGGAGAATCGATCAGGAATTCATAATCAAATTGTCCTGTTTCGATTTCCTTCCGAAATGCCTCCGTGTTGATCAGACCTTCTCCTGCCAGCTTCTCCGTCGTTCTTCTGATATCATAGCCCTCCGGAATGGTAAACCGGATCGTTTCATCCTGTCCAGCAAGCAGGAGTTCCATGAGTTCCTCCATCGACATGCTGGGTGTCAGCGTATACTGCCCCGCCTTATACTTCCCGTCATAGCCCTTGCTCCTGGATTGCAGTTTGAAGACTCCCGTGTTTCCAATAAGCCCGTTTTCTTCCAGGATATTTGCAATGCCCGCGGTCCCCGTTCCGGACGGGATGGTAACCGAGATCGATTCCGTACTGTCCGGATCAACCGGCTTGGTCTGATTCCCTATGTACAGGGAATAAACTGCTGATGCCGCAATAAGGATGATGCCTGCGATAACCACGATACTGATCAATAAGCGTCTTTTATTTTTTACTTTATTGCGTCTCTTTCCCATACGATCCCCCATATATGGCAAATGCTCATTTAAAAAATTTCGCAGAATAAGAATTCTGCGAAATGCTTCGTTATAACGCATCAGTAGAAAATTTTCGACCGTAGAAAATTTTCTTCTATCTGTGTGTTACAACGAGGGCAAAGCCCTCGCTATTTTGATCTTGATAAATACTCACCTGTTCTTGTGTCTATTTGAATAACTTCGCCTTCTTCAATAAAGATCGGTACCTGGATCACTGCTCCGGTTTCAACAGTTGCAGCCTTTGTTACGTTTGTTGCCGTGTCACCCTTTACGCCCGGTTCTGTTTCGATGACCTTGAGGTTTACGAAATTGGGCGGTTCTACCAGGAATGCATTCCCCTTATAAAACTTTATGGTTGCCATATCATTTTCTCTGAGATAGAGAATGGCATCCTCAACCTGCTCCTTCATCAGAGGAACCTGATCGTAGGATTCCTGATCCATAAAATAAAAGAGTTCCCCATCATTGTAAAGGTACTGCATGGTCTTTGTCTCGATATGTGCCTTCGGGAATTTGACATCCGGATTGAATGCTTCTTCTCTTGTGGCCCCGGTCAGGATGTTTCTGTACTTGGTTCTTACAAATGCGGCGCCTTTGCCGGGTTTTACATGTTGAAAGTCAAGGATTACATGAGGTTCTCCGTTGATTTCAAAGGTAATCCCTTTTCTAAAATCACTTGCATAGATCATATTTATATACCTCCAAATTAGTTCAATTAAAGAATAATCAGTTCTTTCTGTGACTCAACTTTATTCATTATACCAAAGTCTGTAACAATTGCCAAGTCTTCAATCCTGACACCGAATCGATCCGGTATGTAGATCCCCGGTTCTATGGTGATCACCATGTTTTTCCCGAGGATCTCCTCACTTTTCGAATTGAGGGTCGGTGCTTCATGCACCAGCATTCCCACGCCGTGTCCCAATCCATGAGGGAAGTATTCACCATAGCCGGCCTTGATTATGATATCTCTTGCAGTCTTGTCCGCGTCAAAGCAGCGTACGCCGGCTTTTATAAAGTCAAGAGCGGCAAGCTGGGCTTCCAATACGGTTTCGTAAACACGTCTCATCTCATTCGTAACGAAACCGATGGCGACGGTTCGTGTCATGTCTCCGCAATAGCCGTCAATCACCGCACCGAAATCAAGGGTGAGAAATTCACCCTTTTCGATGCGCTTATCCGTCGGTTCTCCATGAGGCAGACAAGACCGTTCTCCTGATACGCTGATCGTATCAAAGGCAAGTCCTTCCGCCCCGTTTTCAAAGAGATAGCGTTCAATTTCAGCTGAAATCTGCTTCTCAGTCATACCTGGCTCGAGAAAGCCGAGGATGTGGGAAAAGCACCGGTCACCCAAAGCGGCTGCCTTGGAAATACTCGCGATTTCCTGTTCGTTTTTTATGATATTACTTATCAAACTTGATCACTTCCCCCAGTATCGTATAAACGTCATTTACAAGCAAAGAAAATCTCATTTCTGCCTGCACATATTGAGAAGCCAAAGGGTCCTTCATCAGAATCTGATAAAGGGATTGTATTTGCTCCATTAAATCTGCGCCCAGTTCTTCACCCACCATCTGTTTCGCCTGGATTTCAAACTGTTTGGCCTGAAAATCATTGAGCATGGCAGCCAGTTCATCGTTTTGAGAAGCTGCTTCCTTCAATTCCGCATATTGCTTGTATTCCGGGGATTCTCTGATCGCCCTTGCAAGATTGTGAGCTTCGTCATGTACATTCATGTTTTTTCCTCCTATACTTCCAGGAAGATCGGCAGGATGACAGGACTTCTCTTCGTCTTCTCATAGATGAAATTCTTCAGTTCATCTTTCACTGCATTCTTCAGTCCTGCCCAGTCTCTCAAGCCATCCGCATAGCACTTGTCAAGTCTTGCGCTGACCGCCGTCCTTGCTGACTTCATCAAATCTTCGTTTTCTCTTACATAGACGAAGCCTCTCGATATGATATCCGGTCCGGAACAGATCATGCCGGTGCTCTTTTCGATGGCAGCAACTACGATGATCAGACCGGATTCGGACAACAGTTTTCTGTCTCTTAATACGATGTTCCCAACATCTCCGACTCCCAAGCCATCCACCAGTACGGGCGAAGCCGGAACCTCTTCCTTGGTTTTCACTACACGATCCTTCGTTAAATGCAGCACCTGACCATTTTCCAGTATGTGAATATTTTCGGTCGGCATACCAAGATTCTCCGCGATTAGGGCATGCTGCCTCAGATGTCTGTACTCCCCATGCACCGGCATAAAATACTTCGGTTTGATGAGGGAATGAACCAGCTTCAATTCTTCAGCGCATGCATGGCCGGAAACGTGGATATCAGCGATATCGGAATAAATTACATCAGCTCCCTTTTCAAAGAGCTTGTTCACTACATTGGATACGGTTTTTTCATTCCCCGGTACCGGACTGGAGGAGAGAATCACCATGTCTCCCTTTTTAATCTGAATCGCTTTATGCTCCGCCGAAGCCATTCGGGACAGCGCTGACATTGGCTCACCCTGACTTCCCGTGGTAATGATCACCAATTCCTTATCCGGAATGTTTTTCGTCTTATTGATGTCGACCAGCACATTTTCAGGAATTTTCAGGTAACCAAGCTCGACGGCTAGGTTCGCAACATTCACCATGCTTCTTCCGGAGATTGCAACCTTCCTTCCAAACATGACAGCGGTATCGATAATTCTCTGCACACGATGCACATTGGAGGAGAAGGTAGCGGTAAGGATTCTTGCTTCAGATCCCCGAAATATATTTTCCAATGCCACACCAACGGTTTTTTCCGATGCGGTGTAGCCTTTTCTTTCTGCATTGGTACTGTCGCCCAGCATCAAAAGCACACCTTTATTGCCAAGCTCTGCCAGCTTTTGAAAGTCGATCGGTTCGCCATCCAGCGGCGTATAGTCTATTTTAAAATCTCCTGTATGGAAAATCATACCTGCAGGAGTATCGATCGCAAGGCAGATCGCATCGGCAATGGAATGAGTCGTCCGAATGGTTTCGATTTTGAACTCACCGATCTTTACGGTCTGACCCGCTTTAATCGTGTTGAGTTTTCCCTTAATCCCGTGTTCTTTCAGCTTGTTTTCCACTAATCCCAGGGTCAATCTCGTTCCGTAAATCGGCAAATTTAATTCTTTTAATAAGTATGGAATGGCTCCGATATGGTCCTCGTGTCCATGGGTCAGGATCATTCCCTTTACTTTGTCCCGATTCTTGATCAAGTAGCTGAAATCGGGGATTACAATGTCAATTCCGAACATTTCATCATCAGGAAACGATAGCCCGCAGTCGATAATCATGATGTCATTTTTGTACTCCAATACGGTCATATTCTTTCCTACTTCGTTCAGACCGCCAAGTGGAATCACCTTTACAGGGCTGGCTCCTTTATTGTTTTCTAAAATTTTCAAATTTAAAATCCTTTCTTTTTTATATATTTTTTTTTCCGCTCTTTTATAACGCACCTTGAACGCGTTACTATTTTACGACAATATTAAATAATTTATTTGGTACGGCAACTATTTTTATGATTTCTTTGCCGGTCAGCAATGCTTTTACTTTATCATTGTCCATAACGACTTTCTCCAGCTGCTCCCTGGAGAGTCCATTGGCAACCTCGATCTTATCCTTTACTTTTCCGTTCAGCTGGATCACGATCTCGATTGAATCCTTTACCAGTGCCGCCTCATCAAAGGTCGGCCATTTTTCAAAGTAAGCGGTGCTCTTATGACCAGTATACTCCCACATTTCTTCACAAATATGTGGCGTAAACGGAGATAACAGCAAGATTAAAATTTCAGCGGCAGCTTTCAGTAAGCCAAGATTCGGCTGTTCTGTTTCCTTATATCGATAAATCTCATTCACCAGTTCCATGATTGAACTGATGGCCGTATTGAAATTGAATCTGCCTCCCACATCCTCAGTGACCTTCTTGATGGTAGCATTCATTGTATAGTTCAGTTTCTTGTCTTCCGCAGTGACAGCTTCACGGGATGCGTTCACATCCTTCACCTTTTCATTCAACTCAAATACGAGGCGGTGTACTCTGTTCAGAAAACGATAGCTTCCCTCTACGCCTGCGTCAGACCATTCCAATTCTTTTTCCGGCGGGGATGCAAACAGGATGAACAAACGTGCTGTATCCGCTCCGTACTTATGGATAATTTCTTCCGGGCTGACTACATTGCCCTTGGATTTGGACATCTTAGTTCCGTCCTTGAGCACCATGCCCTGGGTCAGCAGGTCGGTAAAGGGTTCGTCTGCCTTGCTATAGCCCAAATCATAAAGGAATTTCGTAAAGAACCGGGCATAGAGCAAGTGCAGAATTGCATGCTCAACTCCTCCGATATACTGATCAACAGGCATCCAGTAATCCGCTTTCTTCTGATCCCAGATCCGTTCGCTGTTCTTGGCATCGGTGTATCTCAGGAAATACCAGGAGGAATCCAGAAATGTATCCATGGTATCGGTCT
>JAQUYZ010000066.1 GCA_028691625.1 Eubacteriales bacterium | reverse complement strand
AAGCGGAGGCTGCGGCGGCGGATGTTCCGGCTGCTCTTCCGCAGGAAGCTGCAATGTGCTGAAAACATTTGAAGCCGAAGCAAAGAAAGAATTGCAGGGAAAAAAATAAATATGATTACAAGTCAATTCCTTATCATACAACAAAAAAATGAAAAAAGACCCGGGAATACTCGCCCCGGGTCTTTTTTATCGTATGCGACGATCGGTTCTTACTCCATAACCAAATCCGCCAACTGTGCGGAAGTAGCTTCCATCAGATTCTTCACAGGCAGCTCCATCTGCAGACCAACCTTCCCTGCGCTGACTGCGATGCATTCATAGCTTTGCGCGCTTTCGTCGATGGCAGTCCGGAACAGCTTTTTCATCCCCACCGGCGAACAACCGCCCTTGATGTACCCCGTCACCTTTGTGATCTCTCTGGCGGGAATCATCTCAAGCTTCTTTTCTCCAAAAGCCTTTGCCGCTTTTTTCAGATCCAGCTCCTGTGCCACCGGGATCACGCAGACATAGAATTCTCTGCTGGTACCTTGAGTAACAAGGGTTTTATAAACTCTTCCGGGCTCGATGCCCGTTGCCCTGGCTACCGATACTCCGTCCAGAAAACCATCCGGGGCATCGTATTTATAAAGGACATACTCGACTTTTTTCAAGTCCAGAAGTCTTACTGCATTTGTTTTAACGTTTGCCATGGTACCCTCCCTCTGCGAATAAGAACTGATTCGATCGTTCTTATTGCTCTTGTGTTTTTATCCTGACTCCCTCTGAAATGTCATCGTTTGGAGACAGTATCACGAGGTCGCCATCTGACAGGCCTGCGATCACTTCCAGGTAATCTTCCCCCTCAAGACCTGTTTCCACCTCACGAAGAACCGCTTTGCTTCCTTCTATGACGTAGACGCAGTTTTTCCCCTCTTTTTCAAAGACGGCAAGGTCAGAAACCCGGAGAACACCTTTCTTCTGCTCAATCGTAATCTCAATATCCATGTTGCTGCCCAGGCGAACCGTCTCCTTCTCCCCGAAGGAGATTTCAACGGTCACTCTCTTCTGGTTTACGCCAAGGTCAGACATTTTATTCTCTGCCTTCAGATGAATCTTTCTCACGGTTCCGTTTTCATCGAAAAAGCCTGCATCCTCATTATAGATTCTAACCGGATCCCCTTCATGAATCAGATCCGCATCCTCCGCGATCACGTCGGTCTTCACATAGATGTCGTCCAGATTGGAAATTTCGAAGAGAGGCGTTCCTGCCGCTACGGATTCTCCCTCCTTCACAAATACTCCTGTCAGGACTCCTTCCACGGGAGCCGTAACTCCTGCAGCTCCCGAAGCCTCAGAATAGCTCTCGATGGAATACTGCAGCGCAGAAATCTGAGCTGCCAGCTGCTTTGCCGCTGTATTGGAAGCAGTATAGTCCGCATAACTCAGCGCGCCCTGCTCATACAATGCCTTATTTTTATTTGCCAGTTCCCGTGCCTGGCTGTATTGCGCCTGCAATCCGCTCAACTCCGCCTGCTGGCTTTTAATATCAAGCTTTGCGCTTGTTCCGTCGCTGGTCATCAGGGGATCACCGGCCTTGACGCGTTTTCCCTCTTCAACCATCAGTCCCTTGATTTCTCCTGAATTCCTCGCAGTAAGGGTAATCGAACTTTCCGATTCCACTGTCCCTGATTCTTTAATCAGCTTTGTCACCTCACCCCGGCCCACTGCGTCTGATTCCACGGCGACCCCTGCATTCATTGCGGTCACTGCAGCCGCTGCTGCTACCAGAATGACTGCCCCGCCTATCACAATCCATTTTTTGCTCCTTATCAGTTTCATACTCCTATCCCTCTCTCACTCATCATACCATCGTAATCTTGATTCCTTTTTTATGACTCTCTGTTCTTCAAGGCCTGCAGAAAATCCAGCTTCCGGATCTTTCGGTAGGTTGCAAGCTGTGCCAGCAGCACAAAACCAATCGTATAGACTGCCGCCATGATTAAGGCATTCATTGTTGGGCTCATATCCAGCGTATACATATCGGTACTAAAGGCGGCAGAGCTGTAATCCGCCATCATATTTCCCACCGGGACACCCAACAACAGCCCTGCAATCATAATGCCGTTGTTCTCTCTCACAATCATGAAAAAAATCTCTCGCTTGCTGAAGCCCAGCACGCGCAGGGAGGAAAACTCCATTTCTCTTTCACCCAGGCTGACGATGGTCGCATTGTATACGATACAGAAGCCAAGGATTCCCGAAAAAATCACCATCGATCCGATGGACAACGCCATCATGGTCATATATTGATCATACACCGCTCTCGTATCCGCAACAGACATGACTGAGGCGATGTTGGAGGCGCGGATCAATTCTTCATAGAGATCCGGATCCCCGGAATTCGCATAAATACCGTTAATCACATTCTTTTCCAGCAATGTCTCTCCCATAGTATCCACATCCATGTATGCATTGATTCCCAGGGTTTGTTTGATGACGCCCTGCACCTGAATATAGACGTCTTCCCTGTTTGGAATATAGCTTTTGACCTGTACCAGGTCTCCATTATCAACATCCAGCGCATTTGCGATATTTTCGGAGATCAGCATTCCCCGCTTTGGAATTTTTATCTTTTCTCCGTTCACATCACGGAAGGTATAAAATTTCGTGTCCCTGTCAAGCCCGATGATGCTTACCGCCTGCTTCTTATTTCCGTTGGTGAGCTCAAAGGGATATTCCAGCTTGCCTTCCATGTAATCTACTTTGATCAGATGCTCCAGATCTCCGGCTGCCGCCTGATGGACCGGATTCCTGAAACTGATATTGTACTCCATCTTCTGAAATTCCCGGAAGTGTTCATTCATCATCTGGTTCATCACATCCGGCATGGAAGTTGTGAACAGCATCATGGCATAGGTCAGGGTAATTCCGGCCAGAACAAACAGGGAGCGTTTTTTATTCCGAAAGATGTTTTTACTGACCATCTTACTGCTGAAGGACAGCCGTTTCCAAAAGAACGGAATCCTTTCCAGCAGGATCCTCTTGCCGGATTTCGGCGCCTCCGAATGCATTGCATCAGCAGGGGCGATCCAGAGCACGCCCCTCGCTCCGATCATTCCCGACAAGACACAAAACACAGAGGACAACAGCACAGCATACAACAGAAAGGAGTAATAAAACTCGATCCGCAGCAGCGGAATATTAAAAAAATCGAGATATAGTTTTGTCATGCCGCCGGCAAGGGCCATGCCAAGGATTGCTCCGGCCGATCCGCCTGAAAAACCTGCAATGAGAGCATATTTTACATAGTGCATCAGGACCTGGCTGTTGCGATAGCCTATGGCTTTCAAAACACCGATCTTGATCCGGTCTTTCTTCACCAGTCTGGACAGCATCATCATCAGAATCAATCCTGCCACCAAAAGAAACAGAATCGGAATGGAATTCGCCATGGTATCCAGCTGTGTCAGTTCCTGCAGGATAATCGCGTTGCTCAACTGATCCTTCTGTTTTATGGTTTGTTTGACTCCGTATAGGTCCAAGGCGTCTTCCACCTCATCGATTAACGCTTCTTCCTCCGCATTGTCGTCATAGCGGATCAGGATCTCGTTAAAGCTGCCGGACAATCCGGCTGCCTGCCGCCCGAACTGTTCCGATACATAGCAGATACCGAATTTCCTGTCGTCAGGCGCAAGCGACTGGACATTTTCCATCAGGTAGATATATTCCGGGTTCGCAACGATCCCCGTTACCTCCAGCGTGTGCTGCCTGCCGCCAACCTGAATATGAATGCTGTCCCCGACGTCGATGCCTCTTGCATTGGCAAACTGCTCGATGAGCAAGGCCTCACTTCCGGAATCGCTTATCATTTTCCCTTTGATTAACGTAGACCGGCTGAGCTCTGTCTCAGCTCCTGTCGTCGTAATCAGCCGGAGATTGACTCTTTCTTTTTCGTTCTCCGTCACCAGAGGTACATCTATGACAACCCTCCCCATGGCCTCCCGGACCCCTTCAATACTCTTAAGCCGTTCCGCTTCCTGACTCGGTACGGCAACGATCTGCAGAAAGAGGTCAGGAAAGTTGTTTTCCCTGTAATAGGTTTCTACGGTATTGTTCATATTGATCGAGGTCATATTCAAGGCGGTATAGGTTGCGATTCCAATAAGGATAATCGTCAGCACCGCGAAGAACTGCCCTTTGGAGTGTCCGATCATGCGCATCAGCATGGTATCGATTTTATGAATCCTGAATTTGTTTCGACGCGTTACCATTTGATATCCTCAACAGCTACAGGATTTTCATTGATATGGTCGTCGATGATCCTGCCGCTTCTCATTTTGATTACACGATCCGCCATATAAGCAATATCCGCATTGTGGGTAATGACAATAACAGTCTTACCCATATCCCGGTTCACTTTCCGAAGCAGACTTAAAATCGTAATTCCGGTCTGAAAGTCGAGGGCTCCTGTCGGCTCGTCGCAAAGCAGGATTTCCGGATTTTTCGCCACTGCTCTTGCGATGGATACCCTTTGCTGTTCCCCGCCGCTCATCTGGGCCGGAAAATGATCCCGTCGTTCCGAAAGGCCGACTGCTTCCAGAATCTCGTCGATCGGCAGCGGATTCTGTGAAATTTCCGTTGCCAGCTCCACATTTTCCTCAGCGGTCAGATTGGCCATGATATTATAGAACTGAAAGATAAAACCGACCTTGTTGCGTCTGTATTCTGTCAGTTCTCTTTCGTGGTAGACCGTGATTTCTTCCTCATGAAGAAAAACCTTCCCCGCAGTCGGCAGATCCATTCCGCCGATGATATTCAAAAGGGTACTTTTCCCGGATCCGCTAGGCCCGAGAATCACCACAAATTCTCCTTCTTGTATCTCAAAAGAGGTGTCCCGCAGCGCCTTTACCTCAATTTCTCCCATTTGATAGCTTTTTGAAAGATGTTCCGCTCTTAAGATTGCCATTTGCTTCCTTCCTTTCCTCAGCTCCGCTGTTCTCTTGTCAAACCGTATTGCATAAAGTCAATCAGATCTTCATAATTGCGCAGCATGCCGTCAAGATCAAAATCTGCTGCCTTGAGATCGAAAATCTCATTGAACCGGATGAAAAGATGGCCCAAAACGCTTTTTATAAACGGCAGGGAGACACCATCCCGGAATTCGCCTCTTTCCATGGCTTTTTCCAGCAATTCATCATAATACTTCTCTGATGTGTCGTCCCGCATAGCCATCGCCTCATAATAGATTGGATTCCCTTTTTCTTTGAGAAACATCATACTGAGCAAATAGTATTCCGGATAGTTTTTCCCAAATTCCAGACCAAATTTCACCTGCATCCGAAAATGATCAAAAAGATTCAAATCCGAACTCCCTGCATAATCCTTTAGTTTCGTCTCCATAAACGATATTTTCGTATCTACAATCGCCTGGATAAGAGACAGATAGAGCGCCTTTTTGTCCTGAAAATGATAATAAAAGGTTCCTTTGCTGATCCCTGCATTCTTGATGATATTATTTAATGAAGCATCCTCATAGCTTTTTTGACTGAATTCATCCAGTGCCGCTTCCATCAATTCCTTTTTTCGGTCAAAGGATTTCACCTTCATTTGTACTCACTCCCATCTCCGTATACCATGCGGTCTATACCACCCGGTCTATTATAATATAATCTTTCGTTTTTGTCGTGTCAATTCCTATTATTAAATAATTTCAAAGACATGCTTCCGTTGAAAGCATTTGAAACTTTCATCACAAAATGATATTCTGTTCCTGACACACAGATTCACAAGATGATACAATTTTGAAAGCAGCTATCTCACGGGTTCCTTTGAATGAGGGGTTTGCCATGAAAAAGTTTTTTGCGGTTTTGGTGATCGCAATCGCAGGAATCGTCCTGGTTATCTTTTATGCACACAAATCTATCACTGCATTTCATTTCTCTTCCGTCCGTGCTGAAATCGCTTCCGGTCAGGACTTTGATTTTTTTATCGTCTCTGATCCTCATTTTTTGTCGGATGATTTGCATGATCACAAAGAAGCGTTTCAAAGATTCCTGAGCTTCGGCGATAAGCTTGTCCACTACTCAGACGAATTGATGAATGCCGTGATATCGGATATCCTTCGGGAGAAACCGGATTTTCTGCTTGTGACAGGAGATTTAACCTGTAACGGCGAAATGGACAGTCATAAAAAACTGGCAGAAAAATTCAGGCAGATAGAAGAAGCCGGAACATCCGTATTTGTCATTCCCGGCAATCATGATGTGTTGAACCCTATGGCAAGGCAGTTTTTTGAAAATACAATCTGGGAGGCTGATTATATTACGAAGGACATGTTTGCTGATATTTATGCTGATTTTGGATATCAGGACGCCGTATCAAGAGATCATAGCAGCCTGAGCTATCTGGCATCACCCTCGGATGATGTCTGGCTGCTGATGCTGGATTCTGCCATTTATCACAACAATATTAAGAAAAATCACTCTGAAGACGGCGGAATCATCCGCGGCACCACCATTGAATGGATTGAACAGTGTGCAGGGCTGGCGAAGGAGAAGAATGCAAAGATGATTGCAGTGATGCACCATAGCCTTTTGCATCACAGCGAATTAATCAACCAGGATTATACCCTGCAGAACAGCGCTGAGATATCTGCGCTTTTCAGTCAGTGCGATATTCCGCTTGTTTTTACAGGGCACGTTCATCTGCAGGATATCCGGAAGGCTTCCGTCAATGGAAAGGCGATCCATGATATTGCAACGAGCTGCCTCTCTGTTTATCCGAACCAGTATGGGATTGTAAACTACAACGCAGGAAAAGGCTATTATTATAAAACAAACAAAGTGAATATGAAGCAGTATGCAGAGGAGCATAATAGTAAGGATGAGGCTTTGCTTTCCTTTGAAAAAACCTCAATTAACTTTTTCGTGAACCATTGCTGCAAAAGTCAAAATCAATGCCTCTCGGAGATGGAGGGGTTGACGGAGGAGGAAATGGCAAAAGTCAAAGACACGGTTTCAAAAATGAATATGCGCTATTTTGCCGGCTTCAGAAATGAGAAGATGGATGATTTAGTCGATACGGAAGGCTATCGGATCCTGGAAGGCCTGCCATCCTGCTTTATTCAGGACTATGTGCGCAATATGCTCCGCGACGAGATTTCCGATCATAACACATATTTTATCCCGGAGAAATAAACAGCGACACCTGATACTCAGACGTCGCCATAATGAAACGCATACCCGTTTATCTGAAGAATTTCCATCGCTTCGGCGAGTTTTTCTTCCTTGATCAGAATATAGTCGGTATTATAGGTGGAAATGGCAAAGATGCTGATGCCTTTGTCCGCTAATAAGGTTGACAGCTTTGACAAGATTCCAATCAAAGAAAAATCCAGTTCTCCCTGGACGCGGAAGCCTCTCCACCCTTCCTCAAGCGCAGTCCGGTTCTTCGGTACCGACTCGCTCCTGCAGACCAGAGAAAGTTCCTCGTCGGTCTTGCTGAAAAAAACGTACTCGTCGGAGAAGTCAACATCCCTTAAATCCTTGATTTTACATACTGAAAATCTGCAGTCCAATACTTTCAATTCCATTGTCTATT
>JAQUYZ010000065.1 GCA_028691625.1 Eubacteriales bacterium | reverse complement strand
TCCCTGGTCTGATCAAAGGCTGACTTATATTTTGAGGGCAAATTTTCAAGATCCAGATTCAGCATGCGGCTGAACATCTGATCCATACCGTTCATCTGATGAATCGGAATCTCAACGATTTGTTTTCTTACAGTGCTCATAGGACGCTCCTTCATATTAAAAAATAAGATACCATGAATTAATCGGGATAGATTGAAGGAAATTCCTCTCCTCGAAGAATACGCAATGCACCGAATGCAAGCGCTTCCATTTCTACCTCCCCCGGCATGATCTCCACCGGTGCAATGTATTTTACCCGTTCTGCAATCATTCCGGTCATCATTTCGGAATATGCAATTCCTCCGGTCAGAATGATATAGTCGATATTTCCGTTTAAAACGGGAGCCAATTCTCCGATTCCCTTGGCTATTTGATATGCTTCGGCTTCGTAGATCAGCTTTGCTTTTTTATTTCCCTCTGCGATCATTTTCTCCACCTTGCGGCAGTCATGGGTACCGAGATGAGCCTTGATCCCGCCCATTCCACGAATCTTTCTGACCATCTCCCTCTTCGTATACTGTCCGGAATAACATAAATCAACAATATACAGCAGGGGCAGACTGCCGGTTCTTTCCGGCGAGAAGGGTCCCGAATCGTCACCGATGGCATCGACGATCTTGCCTTTTTCATGCACTCCGATAGAGATACCGCCGCCGAGATGCGCTACGATAAGATTCAGATCCTCATATCGTCTGCCATGTTTTTCGGCCACCTTTCTGCCCATCGCTTTGGAATTCAAAACATGACACAGGCTGTGCCGAAGAAATTCCGGAATACCGGTTATCATTGCAATTTCGCGGAATTCATGAGATGAAACGGAATCATAGATATATGCCGGAATACCAAGAGGCGCTGCGATCTGATCCGCCAGCAACGCCCCCAAATTTGAGGCGTGGGGAGACAGCATTCCGCTGAGAATCATATGCTTCAACGGCTCATTGACCAGATAACCTCCTGCGTGAACCGGCGGCAGAAGACCTCCGCGACCCACAACCGCAGTGAGCGTTGACAATGAGATCTGATGCTTGTTCAATGTGGTACGGATGACCTCCAAACGAAAATCCAGCTGATCGAGGATCTCTGTATATGCGGCAAAATCTTCTTCGGAATGTTCTGCCTGCTCAAAAAAGACAAGAGTTTCATCTTCGTATAAGGCAATTTTAGTTGAGGTAGACCCCGGATTAATGGCGAGTACAGTATGACCCATATTTTTCTCCTTTGTTTGCCGGTTCTTTCAGTTAATCCACACAAAGGGTATTATTGCATAGATTATTTTGCAATTCAATAGCTGCATGGATATATTTTACCACGATATATCATGATGCTGTAATTTATCAATAAAATATTTTAAGACATACTGGAGACAATAATTAGAGGCTACTGAACAAACCCTGAATACAATGAAAGTTTATTCAGGGCCGGATGAAATCCGAAGACTGAAAAGGAGGGACGAAATGTCAAAACAAAAACAGCAGCAGCAACAGACAAAAAAACCGAAAAAAGAAGTGACAAAGCAGTATGAACAGTATGTAAAACAATTTACGCCGAAGCCTAAGTATTTTTCAAACAGCGCCAAGGCTTTTATCGTAGGTGGTTTACTCTGTATGGCTGCGCTTTATATACAAAACTTATTGATTGACAGTGGAATGAGTGAGAAAGATGCGGGGGCAATCGTGACTGTGTTATTGGTGTGCCTGGCGCAATTGCTCACAGGTCTCGGAGTCTTTGACAGCCTTGGAAAATTTGCCGGCGCGGGAGTTTTTGTTCCCATCACCGGATTTGCAAATTCCATGGTAGCTCCGGCCATCGAATATAAAAAAGAAGGGCCGGTACTGGGCGTAGGAGCGAAGCTCTTCAGCCTTGCCGGTCCGGTATTGGTCTGCGGAATCTCTGCAGGGACGATCATCGGCATACTTTATTACTTTATGAAATAGGAGAAAATGATGAAAAACAAGCTTGGTAAACAGACGCTGCAATTCCCCTTTCTGCCGAGAATCGTCGGATCCTATTCTATTGTCGGTGAAAAAGAAGGAAAGGGTCCGATGGCAAAATGGTTTGACATGATATTGGAAGAGGACACCTTTGGGGAAAAAACATGGGAAAAAGCGGAAAGTAAAATGCTGAAGCAGGCAATGCTGCAAGCCCTGCAAAAATCCGGCAGGGAGAAAGACGAAATTGATACGGTATTGAGCGGTGATCTGATCAATCAAATCATGTCTTCCTCCTTTATGGCAAGGGATCTGTCGATTCCTTTCCTGGGGATATATGGTGCATGCTCCACAATGACCGAGTCGATGATCATGGGTTCTATGATGATTGACGGAGGGTATGCATCCAATATCCTGGTTGGAGCTTCCAGCCATTACTGTACGGCGGAAAGACAATTCCGTATGCCTCTTGAGCATGGAAACCATCGGCCGCCTTCTGCTCAATGGACCTCCACCGCGTCAGGCGCTATGGTTTTATCCGCTGACGATAAAGGCGACACCGCAGTAAAGCAAGGGAAAAACCAGCCTCAGGGACAGAAATTAAGAGAGGTGTATCTTTCACATGCTACAATCGGCAAGATCCTTGATACGGGCATCAAGGATCCCAATCAGATGGGTGCCGCGATGGCACCGGCAGCGGTGGATACCATCGTTCGCCACTTATCGGATATGGAAAGAAGCCCTGAGTTTTATGATATCATTCTGAGCGGCGATCTGGGTATGATCGGCAGGGATATTGCCCTGGATCTGCTGAGCGGAAGAGGGATTAATCTGAACGGGATATTTAATGACTGCGGCGCTATGATGTACGATAAGAAACAGGATACACACAGCGGAGGCAGTGGCTGCGGCTGCTCCGCATCCATCTTCTGCAGTTATGTATATGATGAGATGAGGACAGGTAAAATAAATAATGCACTGCTGATTTCAACCGGTGCCTTGTTATCAACAATCAGCTCCCAGCAGGGGGAATCGATTCCCGGTATTGCACATGCGGTGGCGGTAACGACGAAAGGAGTGATATAAATGGATTATCTCTATGCCTTTTTAGTGGGGGGCGGTATCTGCCTTGTCGGCCAGATCCTGATGGATACCACAAAGCTTACAACTCCGAGAATCCTAGTCATTTTTGTCGTTGCCGGAGCAATTCTCACCGGTTTGGGACTTTATGAGCCGCTGGTGAACCTGGCAAAAAACGGAGCAACGGTACCACTGCCCGGATTTGGATACAGTCTGGCCAAGGGGGCGATGGACGGAGCGAAGGAAGGTTTTTTACCTGCTCTGGCCGGGGGCCTAAAAAATACTGCTGCAGGGTTAACTGCAGCAGTCGTGTTCGGTTATATTATTTCATTGGTTTTTTCACCGAAATCAAAACGATAGAATTTTAATCCAGGAAGTCCAACCAGTCCGGCGGCTTGCTGCCGTCGTCCTGCTGATTGCCGTTTCCGTTGTCATTTCCGTTATGATTGCCATTGCCGGGCTCGATGGGAATGATCCCTCCGCCGTCCGGATTTCCGCTGCCTCCATCCCAGATAAAACCGGGATCCAGCGTCACATTCGGATCGATGGGATACTGCACAACGTTCGGATTGTGCAGGTTACAATAATAGGAAGGCTGTTCATAAGAATAGTCGGCGACGCTCGGATCCACGGCATACGGCCGTTTTACAAACACTCTGCTCGAAGGATTCGGGCAGTATGGCGTTGCCAGATAATTGCTGTCGCTGCAGACTTCGACCGCAACATGGACGTTATCCGTTGTAGTCGGTTCCGTGCCTTTAATAAAATATTCATTTCGAACAGTGCCTCTTGGATCAAGGGCGGAGAGCTCTGACGGCAGGCGTCCAGACTTCGTGTCGATTGCCACACTGATCACATTTCCCGGTGCAGATGCGAAGCTGCCTTGCGCAACTCCTTCATGCACCCGCTTCATGATTTTGCTCCAAATTTTTGCAGCGGATACGCTGCCCTGGCTCAGTTCCACGTTGACATCATTCCCGATCCATACCGATGCTGCATATTGAGGAGTAAACCCTACAAACCAGGCATCATAGTTATCGGAAGTTGTTCCGGTTTTTCCTGCCACAGGCTGGCTGCCGATGGCGGCCGAACCTGCGATCCCATTGGTGACGGTAGTCCTCAGCATATCCTGAACGATAAAGGCTACACCCGGATCCATGATTCTGGTTTCCTCGGCTGTTTTCTCAAGAATAATTTCACCACGCTTGTTTGTTACTTTTGTATATGCAACCGGTTCCGTATAATTTCCCTGATTGGCAAAGGAGCTGTAGCCCGCAACCATTTCCAGCGGGGAAACGCCATGGCTCATGCCGCCCAGCGCCAGTGCGGCTGCATTCATATCATTGACATCTCCGGTTTCTACAATTGTTGAAATTCCACATTTCTTTAAGAAGCTTAAGGATGTCTGCACACCGATATCAGAAAAAACTTTCACAGCATTTACATTGATGGATTGCTCGATGGATTCACGCAGGGTATGCAAACCACGGTAGCCGCTATACCAGTTCTTCGGCCAAAGCTTGCCCTGTATGGTCAGAGGTGCGTCATCAATCACGCTGGCTGCTGTCCAAAGTGTACCGAAGCTGTTGCCCTCGGCGTCGGTATTCGCAATACCGGCGTTTGCCTTATCCAAACCGCTTTGAAGTGCAGGTCCGTATACGCCCATCGGTTTGATCGCAGAACCCGGCTGCCGGGGACTTGTCGCACGGTTGAAAAGGAGGCGCCCCTCGGTATTCCTGCCGCCGACCATCGCTTTGATCCCACCGTAGGAATAGTCCAGGATCACCATAGCGGACTGAGGCTGAATCACCTTCTGCCTCAGCGTATAGGTATTGCTTTTCAGAGCGATGCCTTCCGGGATAAACTCAAAGAAATCAGGCTGATCGGTGAAGAACTGACCGCTAATGATCAGATTTCCGTCATCGTCTCTGCTTTTATACTGCTGCGGTATATTGACCACACCGCCCTTGATGCAGTAGAATACACCATCCTGGACAACATAAATATCTTTGAATTCGACGTTATAGTCCGTCTGACCCTTGACCTCTACTTTATAGAAATTCAGGCGCTTTCCTTTTGTCAGTATAATTCCGCCGTCGTCGGCTGCCTGGTACTCTTCCGGAGTCAGCAGGAAGGTTCCCTCTTCGTTAAAGTAGGAATCATAGTTATATAGAAGGATGTTTCCGTTGGCGCCTACTATATTGCCGGCCCCGTCCTTCTTCAGTCCGGCAACCTTAGGAAAGTTGCTGTTATTTGTAAACTCTTCTTCCGCGATCTTCTGCATCCTTGAATTCATTGTCGAGTATATTTTTAAGCCATTGTTATAAATCATTTGTCTGGCTTCATCTTCTTTGAGATTCAGTTCCTCCATCAAATCGGCAATGACCTGTTTAATTGCATAATCTGCAAAGTATGCTGAGATTTCATCGGTGGTATCCTGGCTTGGATTGATGAAAGCTCTCAGATCGGCCGCCTTGGTCTCATCATACTCGGCCTGGGTGATCTTGCCTTGATCCAGCATAAAGGATAACACAAGATTTTTTCTGTCGACATAAGCATCATTATATACCAGCGTATAGGTTTCGCCCTTTCGTATAATATTCGGATCATCGGGCGTAACCTTTTCGCTCTCATATCGTTTCACCAGAGCAAACCGGTCCGGTGCCTGAGGCAGACTCGCCAGTGCAACGCATTCCGTCAGGGTCAACTCCTGAATATCCTTAGAAAAATAAGCCTGTGAGGCCGCTTGTACGCCGTTGGCATTATAGCCCAGAAAAATGGTATTTAAATATGCTTCCAGGATCTGTTTTTTCGACAAATGCCGTTCCAGAAGAACAGCATAGTAAGCTTCCTTGATCTTTCTCGTAAGGTCACGATCCGATTTGGTTTCTGCCAGATAGACATTTCTTGCCAGCTGCTGGGTAATGGTACTCGTTCCGCTGATGCTTTCACCTTCGACAATGCCTTCTTTGATTGCACCGATAATACGTACCACATTGAATCCGTTATGTTCCCAAAAGGTTTTGTCTTCAATAGCTACGAAAGCGTCTACAAGATTCTCAGGCAGATCCGTATAGGATACATTGGTCCGCAGTCCGTCCGAGGTCAAAAGGCTGTCTATGATATTGCCTTCATCATCATATAACACGGAATTCTCAGAAAGCCGTTCATAAATATTGTCCGGCTCGATTGGTTCGGTGGTAGCGATGATAGATATGACAATTCCGCCCAGAATCAGTAAGATACCTAGAAAAGCCAGGGATACAAATTTAATTAACTTCTTTTTATTGATATGATATTTTTTTTTCTTCTTATTATGTGTTACCATAGGCTCCTCATTTTGGGTCTGTGCTTTAAAAAAATTTTGCGGCCTTGAATCCGAAAGCCGCTCCATACGGGTCTTATTTCTCAGTTCTGATGATAGCTCCGGTGTTCCTTCCGGTTTGTCGTTATCCTTGGGACTTGCTTCTTTTTCAAGTTCATTGCCGTGCTGTTCCATTCTGTTCATACTTTTATCGAAAACATTGCTGATTCTATCAAATTTATCCAAGAAGCCATCAATCTCATTTTGTTTGTCTATTTTGTCAAACTCATCTGTCATGGTATCACCTGCCTCATTAATTCAGTATCATTGAATAACGAAATATCTGTTATTCAGATTGTCCTAATTAAATCCCAATTTATTATAGCATAATGCACCCAGGGTGTTAAATAAATTCTTTCAAAGACATACACTTGTAATATTAGAGGCGGAACATGCCGGTTGCTTTGCTCTGATCGAGGCAGTATAATGGACGAGAAAAGGAATGTGAATTTGGAAAGCATGGAGGGAAAGAGATATGTACGATAGCATGGATGTGGCAAGGGCGGCGATCAAGCTGGCAATCACATCGAACAGGAGCACGGAGGAGCAGCTGATTGAGAAACTGAGAGAGAAGGAAATATACGGGGCTGCGGTGGATATCGGAGGTGATATCGTAAATTCTATTCACGTCGTGATTGAACGGGCCATTATCGCCTCCAGAAAAAGCGGTGTAACAAGAGAATGCCATGTTCAGGACGGTGCCATTGCAGGCGCGTCCAGAGAAGCAATCATGCAGATCGCTGCCAAGGCTACCGGACTAAACGGCGGCGGAAAGGTGGCTATCTGCAGACACAAAGAGCATCTCAGCGTTTGTATTTTTATGAGCATCGGCTTGCTGCATCTCAATGAAGTCGTCATTGGACTGGGACACCGGTCTCTCCCCGCGGAGTAAATAATAATTGACATTAATAACATAATATGGTAATCTGATAAAGAGAGAAAGGGATCGGTTTTCCGGAGGAACATTGTGAGAAGACCAGTCATTTTTCTTTTTCTTTCTTTTGCCTTCGGAATCGTCCTGGAGTATCACCTGAAGCTTACGCCGTTTCAGTGCTTCATCTTTGCTGTGTTTCCTCCGGTGATCTATTTCTTGTCCCGGATACTGAACTGGCAGAGAGAACGAATCGGTCTAGCCTGTCTTTTTTTATGGGTTGTGCTTCTGGGCAGTTTGTATTTTATTATGGCAGAACATCATGAGGATCCGCTGGAAGCGGCGGAGGGCAGAACCTGCACAGTCGAAGGCCGAATTATCACGATTCAAATCAAGGACGAGACCTATTACCAAA
>JAQUYZ010000064.1 GCA_028691625.1 Eubacteriales bacterium | reverse complement strand
ATGTGATGGTCCATAAGCCGCAGATCCCCGCACAATACGACAGTGAAACCGAAACCTATAATTTTGACAATAATTTCGAATACGTAAAAAAATATCTTGAAAGAGCAGACCTCGCTTTATGCAATCTTGAGACCACCTTTGCCGGGGGAAATTATACGGGCTATCCCGTATTCAACGCGCCGGAAAGCTTGGCAGACGCATTGAAAAAAGCCGGCGTTGATGTAGCTTTGACAGCCAATAATCATATCATGGATATGGGTCTTTCCGGTATGAAAAGGACCCTTGAAATTGCAAGGGGGGCGGGCCTTGAGACGGCGGGCACCCGGCTTGAGAATGAAGAAGAGTATAACATTCTTGAGGTTAAAAATGTAAGAATAGGGATTGTCGCATACCTTTATGAGACTCCAAAGATCGACACTTCCCCTACCATCAATGGAAACGAGGTTTCCACAGAAGCCTGGTCTCTGTTGAATACGTTCAATTACAATACACTGGACGAGGATCTGCTGAAGATACGGCAGAGCATTCAGAATGCCAGAGCCGACGGTGCGGAAATTGTAGTCTGCTATTTCCATTGGGGTGAGGAATATCAGCGCTCCCCAAATGAATATCAGCAGTACATGGCCAGGGAAGCTGCCGCTTACGGCGCGGATGTGATCTTTGCATCTCATCCTCATGTGATCCAGGGGATGGAAATGCTTACGAATGAAACAACTGGCAGAACCGTTCCCGTTTTTTACTCAATGGGTAATTTTATATCCAACCAGCGAACGGAAACCCTTGACAACAGGTATACAGAGCAGGGGATCATCGCGCAGGTTGAGCTTGAATACATGAAAAGCACCGGGGAGATGCTTTCCGTCGCAATGAACGTCGTTCCCGTCTGGGTGGACAAATATAAGAAGGGCGGAAAAGACATTTACACCATCGTTCCGCTGGATGATACCCTGCCGCAGAATCCCTCAATTATCGAATCCGGACATTTGTCCAGAGCGGAACAGGCCCTGACAGATATCAGAGATTTGCTGGGGGCAGAGTATGTCAAAACCACCGGGATAGAATAAACTGGGAGTTGGGAATACAATGGAGAGAAATTATTTAGATCGAATAGACGAATATCAGGAAGAAATGATCAGGACACTGCAGGAGCTGATCGCCATCAAGAGTGTAGCAGCCGGGCCGCTGGAAGGAGCACCCTTTGGCACTGGCGTGCAGGAGGCATTTGAATATATGCTGGGGAAAGCCAAAGCAGAAGGCTTTGACACGGAAAATATCGACAACTTTGGAGGACACATCGAGTTCGGTGGTTATTTATTCGATGAAAAGGGTGAGATGATCGGAACCGGTGATGAAATCATGGGAATCCTGTGTCATTTGGATGTGGTGCCGGAAGGGAAGGATTGGGATTTCGATCCCTATGGGGGCGAACGGGTAGATGACAAAATATACGGACGCGGGGCTATTGATGACAAAGGACCCACCGTTGCAGCATTTTATGCCATGAAGGCGTTAAAGGATGCCGGCGTTGTTCCGGAAAAGAAAGTTCGGCTGATCCTCGGGCTGGATGAAGAAACAGGCTGGAAGGGGATGGATTACTACCTGAAGCGCGTAAAGCATCCTGATTTCGGCTTTACACCCGACGGAGACTTTCCTGCGATCCATGGTGAAATGGGGATACTGATCTTCGATCTGGCAAAGAAAATCGGAAAATCTGCCGCAAACGCGAAGGGCGTCTCCCTGCGGACCATGACCGGAGGAAATGCGGCGAACATGGTGGCCGACTATGCAAGAGCCGTGATTAAGGCAGACGCCTATGATGATATCAGGGCAAAGATTGCAGAATTCAGAAAAGACACGGGCTATCAGATCAACGCCAAGGGAATCGGAAAAAATCTCGAGATCACGACATTGGGAGTTTCTTCCCATGGCGCCAGACCGGGGAAGGGCTTAAATGCAGTCTCGGTTCTGATGAAATTTTTTGATGAGATTCCTCTCCAAAATGAGGATGTCCGTGATTTCATCGATTTTTACAATCAGCATATCGGTTTTGATCTTTGCGGTGCTTCCATCGGCTGCGGCTTTGCGGATGAACCCTCCGGCAAGCTGATTTTCAATGTGGGAATGGTGAACATCGATGACGAGTCTGCAAGTGTGACTGTCAATATCCGGTATCCTGTTACGATGAACGAGGAGCAGGTCTATGAGTCTATGTTACCCGTCATCAATCAATACAACCTCGGCATTGTTAAAAAGGAGCATAAAGCGCCCATCTATGTGCCGAAGGATGACAAAATGATTCAAACCCTGATGGAGGTATATAAAAAGCATACCGGCGATCTGGACTGTGAACCGAAGGTGATCGGCGGCGGAACCTACGCCAGAGCATGCAAAAATACTGTCGCTTTCGGAGCGGATTTTCCAGGCGAGCCTGAGCTTGCACATCAAAAAAATGAGCATATTACTGTAGCCAAACTCATAAAATGTGCCGAAATATATGCAGATGCAATCTTTGAACTGGCGGGCGGTCAGTTCCCGAGGAGAAACCAAGCCGCTGAGGAAAGAAAAGGATAACAACTATCCCCCTTTGAATTCTAATAGAAAGCGGCATTTCCCAAAATTTATTCATTTCACTGTCGTGTTTTTTAAACAATACTGTTTGACAGAGATAGAGATTGGGAATATACTGAATGAGTAAATCTGTTTCAGGGCGAGGTGCGATTCCTCACCGGCGGTAAAGAGCGTAATGCTACAAGTCCGCGAGCCATTGAGGTTGAATCGGTTAGATTCCGATACCGACGGTATAGTCCGGATGAAAGAAACACGGATTGGGATATTTTTCCTATAATGTGGAATGCCTTGAAAGTAATTTCAAGGTTTTTTTATTGACCTGACAGATTCCATCTTAATTTTCATTGGTATGCGGATTGGATTCCGCATGTTAAAAGGAGGAATTTGAAATGAACCATTCAGAACGAACAATTAAAATCACAAAAATGGCAATGCTTGCAGCCATCTCCGTCGTACTTGTGCTGCTGATCAGGATTCCTTATCCGCCTGCTCCGTTCCTGGTATATGATCCTGCAGACATCCCGATTTTCATCGGTGCCTTCGCATTCGGGCCCTTGGCAGGTCTTGCTTTAACATTTGCCGTCAGTTTTATACAGGCATTTGTGCTGGGCGGTGACGGACTCATCGGATTTTTCATGCACTTTGTTTCAACCGGGGCCTTTGTTCTTGCGGCAGGCTATATTTATAAAAAGAACAAAACAAGAAAAAGTGCCGTAATTGCCTTGATTTGTGGTACAATAATTATGACGGTGAGCATGCTGCTCTGGAACCTTCTCATTACACCAATATTTTTGGGCGTGCCAAGAGAAGCCGTGATCGCAATGCTTGGAACGATTATTCTGCCGTTCAACTTGCTGAAGGCCGGAATCAACTCTATCGTCACATTTGTAACTTACAAATCCATAGCGAGGTTTTTGCACAAATAAAAAGCATCAAGCGCTAATGGTTTTCTATGAGGACTCGGACGTATTAGACGGAGTGATTGATACGAATGAAGAAAGTGATCAGGAATGAACTGGATACAAGGGAATTTGGAATAGAGCTGGCAAAGAAACTAAAGCCGGGAGATATTATCGCCTTGATCGGAGATCTTGGAACCGGCAAAACCACTCTTACAAAATCGATTGCCGAGGGGCTTGGAATCAGAGAAATGATTACAAGTCCCACCTTTACGATTGTGCAGGAATACACAGAGGGAAGGCTTCCCCTGTATCACTTTGACGTTTACAGAATCCGCAGCGCGGAGGAAATGTATGAACTGGGCTATGAGGAATACTTCTTCGGCCGGGGCATCTGCGTTGTCGAATGGGCAGACCAGATCATGAAGCTTATCCCCGAAGGCAGTATCGTGATCAGGATTGAGTACGGGGAAAACGAAGACGAGCGAATTTATTATATAGAAGGAAACGGAAGATGAACATACTTGCAATTGAAACCACGGGAGCGGAGGCATCCGTTGCCGTGATCGATGACAAAGGCGAGGTTTTTATGGAAGGCTCTGACCAAAAACTGAATCATTTGCAGAATTTGATGCCAATGGTGCATACTTTGCTGACGAAACGTGGAATGACAATAGACGATTTGGAATATATTGCAGTATCTGAGGGTCCGGGGTCGTTTACCGGTATTCGGATCGGTGTATCCTCCGCCAGAGCGTTGGCGCAGGCGATGGACCTTGAAACCATCAGCGTGCCCACACTGAAATCCTTCCTTTACAATGTGCCCGAATATAAAGGAGTCATCTGTCCTATTTTTGATGCGAGGAGAAGCCAGGTTTACGGAGGCGCTTATCGATGGATCGGCGATGGAGAATTTACTGAAGTTGTTCCCGGTGCGGCCTACGATCTTCATGAACTGCTGGAGCTGCTGGAAGCGGCGGTTCAACCGAAACAGGAGATCACCTTCTTCGGGGATGGGATCCTGCCATACAGGGAACAGATTATAGAGTGGCAACGTTCATCGTTAAATGACAATATACGGGTACGATTTGCAGAAGACGGCGTCAAGCTGCAAAAAGCGTCATCTGTTGCGAGGCTGGCGCTGGAGATTTATCGGGCAGGCGCGGTGAAGAGCTTATATGATCTCAAACCCGTCTACATGAGAAAAGCAGAAGCGGAAAGAAAGCTGGAGGGGAAAGCTTAATGGACTTGATCATCAGGCAAGCGGAAGAAAAAGACATCAAACCTATGGCGGAGATGGATATTTTATGCTTCGCTGCACCCTGGAGCGAACAATCCTTTCAGCAGGAGATCAAGGAGAACCGTCTGGCCTTTTATATCGTTGCGGAGATCGAAGACAGGATGGTTGGCTATGCCGGCCTCTGGAGTGTCGTGGATGAAGGCCACATCACAAATGTCGCGGTGCATCCGGCCTACAGAAGACGAGGAATCGGAGAAGCGCTGGTGTCGGTGCTGCTTGCACACACGGTGAAAATCGGAATTCTGAGTCATACCCTTGAGGTCCGGGCATCGAATAAGCCTGCCATTCTGCTCTATACAAAATTTGGTTTTCAACCTGCAGGTCTGAGAAAAAATTATTATGAGGACAACGGAGAAGATGCTATAATTATGTGGCGGAAGGAACCATCCGGCAGCGTTGAATAAAGTATTGTAATAAATCTGCAAAGCCAAATTTTTTCTCATAAAAATATCCTTGATAGAGATACTAATTACTAATTGTAAACCTTAGTTATCTTGAGAGGAGAAAAAACGGATGAAAGTTCGAAATAATTACTATGACGATGATCACGATCTGAATGATGAAATGCTTACTGTGGCGACACACTGCAGCAGGTTTTCAAGGAGAAATGATGTAACCTCCTTTAATATGACTGACTATCAGTCCTGCGAGAATTGCAGGCATATGACCGCAGATAACCAATGCATTATGGATATGCAGAGCCGGTTTACACATTTGGAATAAAAAACGGAGTAAGAATGAAAGAAAATCAATTTATCACATTGGGAATAGAGTCCAGCTGCGATGAAACCTCTGCAGCAGTCATCCGGGAAGGACGTGACGTGCGTTCCAACGTGATTGCTTCCCAGATCAAGGTGCATCAGGTATTTGGGGGCGTGGTGCCGGAAATTGCGTCACGCCATCATTTGGACAATATCAATACAGTGATTTACAACGCCCTGGAAGAAGCGGGGACCAAATTAAAGGAGGTCGATTTGATCGGCGTGACCTATGGCCCCGGTCTGGTCGGAGCGCTGCTCATCGGCCTTGCAACCGCAAAGGCCATGGCGTATGCGTTGAAGAAGCCGCTTGTGGGTGTGCATCATATACAGGGCCACATCAGTGCCAACTATCTTGAGCACAAGGACCTGGAGCCGCCATTTATGGCTCTGGTGGTGTCCGGCGGCCATACGAATATCATTGACGTGGCGGATTACAACCACTATGAGGTACTGGGAAGAACCAGAGATGATGCTGCCGGAGAAGCCTTCGACAAGGTGGCCAGAGTACTCGGGCTGGGATATCCCGGCGGCCCGCTGATCGATGAAGCGGCAAAGAAGGGGAATGCTCACGCGGTGGAATTCAAACGGGTATTTCTTGAAAAGGATAGTTTGGATTTCAGCTTCAGCGGAATAAAAACCGGAGTCCTCAACTATTTAAATACACAAAGATTGAAGGGGGAAGCGGTCAACGTCGAGGATACGGCTGCAAGCTTCCAGTTGGCAGTAATGGAAGTGATCGTGGCAAAGGCCGTCATGGCAGCGGAGCGAATGAAAAAGGACAGGATTGTTCTGGCCGGTGGCGTTGCTGCAAACAGTCTGCTGCGAAAGATGCTGAAGGAAGCCTGTGACAAAAAAGGCTTTGCGCTATACTATCCTTCTCCGGTCCTTTGCACCGACAATGCAGCTATGATTGGCTGTGCCGCTTACTACAAATATCAGGCGGGTCTGGCGGACGATTTTTATCTGGACGCCTATCCCAATTTAGCACTATGATTATTTTATCGGCAAACAACATCACAAAAACATACGGAGTGGACCCGATCCTGACCGGCGTCTCCTTTCATATCAATAAGGGGGACCGAATCGGTATTGTCGGCGCAAACGGCGCGGGGAAAACCACATTGCTGAATATCCTGTCCGGAAGACTTGCCTGGGACGCGGGTGATTTTTTTGTGTCCGCGAACACGAATATCGGATATTTAAAACAAAGCGATAATTTCGAATCGGAAAAAACGGTGTATGAAGAAATGCTGTCCATTTTCACAGAGTTGATTGGAATGGAGCGGGATTTGGAAAAGCTTTCTCATAAGATTTCAGAAGAATCCCACAGGGGGAACGATGTAACCAAATTGCTTCATGAATACGACGATTTACTGGAAACGTTCAAAAATAGAAACGGATACGGATATAAAAGCGAAATCCATGGCATACTAAACAGCATGGCGTTTCCCGAGGAATTCTTCGACAAGCGAATCTCCATATTAAGCGGAGGGGAACGGACCAGACTGGCGCTGGCTGCGCTCCTGCTGAAAAAGCCGGATCTGCTGCTGCTGGATGAGCCAACCAACCATCTGGACATTGGTACCCTGAAATGGCTGGAGCAGTATCTGAAAACCTACGCGGGCACCATCGTTGTCATTTCCCATGACCGGTATTTTCTTGATCAGACGGTGAATCGGGTTTTTGAGATCGAGAATCACAAGCTTGTTACATATGAAGGGAATTACTCTGCCTTCGCTGAAAAGAAAAGACGGAAAGAGGCGGACGAACTCCGAAAATATGAACATCAGCAAAGGGAAATTCAACGACAAGAGGAAATCATACGGCGATTCAAGCAGCATGGCACAGAAAAGCTGGCGAAAAGAGCACAATCAAGAGAAAAGCGGCTGGAACAGATAGAACGCCTGGATAAGCCCGCGGCGCAGCCGGGCAAAATGAAAATCCGTTTCAAGCAAAATTACCAGAGCGGGACCGATATTTTACTTGTCAAGGAGCTCTCAAAGAGCTTCGGGAGAGGGGAACATAAGAGGCAGCTTTTCCGCAATGTCGAACTTGACGTAAAAAGAGGAGAAAGAATATGTCTGGTAGGGCCAAACGGTATTGGGAAGACCACACTTTTAAAAATTATCATGGGAGAATTGAAACCGGATCAGGGGTCACTCAAACTTGGACATAATATTTCTTTCGGCTATTATGAC
>JAQUYZ010000063.1 GCA_028691625.1 Eubacteriales bacterium | reverse complement strand
CGGGCTCGTTCATCGCTGATCGAGTAATAGATATTGGTTCCTTCCCGTCTTCCTGTGATGATTTTTGCTGCTTTTAATCTGGTGAGATGCTGAGAAACTGTCGCTTGTGCTTCTCCGAGACAATGCTGCATATCGCCGACATTTAAATGATTTTTTTCACATAGAGCTTTTACAATGCAGAGCCTTTGGGGATGTGCAATCGCTTTTAACAGTTCTGCAAGTTCAATAAATGATTCCGGTTCCGTCCGATAAATATGTTGCATGTGAACACTCCAATCCATTCAAATATTAATATATATGAATTATTAAATATTATTATAATAGAATGTTGCAATATTATCAATAGGGAAATTGAAAAATTACAGAAATTTTATTGACATATGACCATAACGGGATATAATAAAGTTGTAAATAAGTATCATATGCTCAAAACCAATAAGGAGGTGGGAAGATATGCCAGGAAGAGATGGAACTGGTCCTTTGGGATTCGGTGCTATGACCGGAAGAGGCTTGGGATTAGGACTCGGTTATGGCTGCAGAAGAGGAAGGTTTTTTAATATTGCTCCATCGGCAGCGACGGAAAAAGAAATTCTTTCAGCCGAACGGGACTTTTTAGAAGCAAGATTGGATGTGATCAACAAGCATCTGGACACAAAGAAAGAAAGTGACGAGTAACAGGGTTATCCCTGTTACTCCCTGTGCCGTAGAATAAGTACGGATTTATTTATTTTTTGATCATCTTGCAATGAAGGAGTTGAGACAATGCATAAGAGGTATGAGGATGATATGCTGCTGATCGGACAGACGGCGCCATCGTTTCAGACAAAAGCAATCAATGGAACCATTCATTACCCGGAGGACTATAAAGGGAAATGGGTTGTTGTTTTTTCGATCCCCAGAGATTTTCAGCCAGAACTTATTGCAGAGTCGAAGTTATTTGCTGAAATTTTAAACGAGTTCGGAAAAATTGATACACAGCTCATAGGGCTTTGCATGGATTCAATTTATCATTATATTCACTTCAGCAATCATTTTAAGGAGATGGAGCAAGGCGATATCCAAAATGTTTTTAAATTTTTTTCAGTTGTTGAAGATGCAGAAAAGAATGTTGCAAAAAAACTTTGCATGATACATACAAGATTTCAATTTATGGTACCTGTAGAACCGGTATTTATTATAGATCCGTCTTGCAGAATACGATGCATTCAGAACTATACTGATTCGACATGGAAAAAACTTATAGAAATCAACCGTATTGTGGCGGCTCTCCAGAATGCGGATGCAGTGAATAAGGAGATGTTAAAATGAATGACTTTCAATTTGTATATGGTCCTGTGCCGTCAAGAAGGCTGGGAACATCATTGGGGATCAGTCCGATCCCCCAAAAGACCTGTAATTATTCCTGCGTCTACTGCCAGCTCGGAAGGACGGATAAGCTGACCAATAATAGGCAAATGTTCTTTGAGGTCGATAAAATCATGGCGGAACTGGAAAAAACCATTCACAGCGGATTTGACTTCGATGTTGTAACGATTGTCGGAGAAGGCGAGCCGACACTTTATAAAGGATTAGGTGAGCTGATTGCTAAAATCAAATTGGTGACGGAAAAACCCGTTGCCGTTATAACAAACGGTTCCCTGCTGCATGATACGGGTCTGCAGCTTGAACTCGAGTCAGCGGACATTATATTGCCGTCATTGGATGCATATGATGAGGGTTCATTTAAAAAGATAAACAGGCCCCATGGCAAACTTCATTTTGCTGAGATATATCAGGGCATGAAGGATTTTTCACAAAAATTTTCCGGGGAAATCTGGATAGAAATAATGCTTGTTTTGGGTCTTAATGATGATGACAATGCCCTTCTTCGATTTTCAGATCTGCTTAAAGATATCCGGTATGACAGGCTTTACCTTAATACACCGGTGCGCCCCCCCGCCGAGGAAGAAGCAAAGGCTGTCAGCAGGGAGACGATGAAGCATGCGGTTGAAATACTGGACGGTACATCAATTGATTTACTTGTATCTTCCGGTTTTCACAGTGAAATTTCCGATCATTATGAAGCGATTATAAGCATAATCAAGCGCCATCCGATGAATCAATTTGAAATAGAGAGCTTTCTGAAATCAAGAGGCTGCAACAATATGGATTTCATTTTTTTGAAACTTGGAAAGAGCGGGATCGTTGAGCGGGTGGATTATAAGGGATATATGACTTATCTAATGAGATAAGAATAATGCAAAAAAGGCGGTGTGAATTCATGAAAAAAATTGGAATTATTATTTGCGGACGTTATCAGACCTGCGGCGGTGGAAAATGCTTCAGAGCTTTGAAGGAACGTGTGGGAGGATTTTCGGTTTATTCCTCTGATGAGGATGTTGAGGTTGTTGGGTATTCAAACTGTGGCGGATGCCCCGGCGGCAATATTGAATATGTCCCGGAAGAAATGATTAAAAATGGGGCACAGGCAATACATCTTGCAACAGGACTTGTGGTTGGTTATCCGCCTTGCCCAAGAATAAAAGCGTTTAAAGAGTTTATTGAGACCCGCTATAAAATACCTGTCGTAATTGGAACGCATCCGATTCCTATGAAGTACTTTACTGAGCACGAGAAAATGTCGTTTTGGGAAAAAGCAGGGATGAAGGAGATTGCTCCGGAGTTATTCAAAGATACAGAGAATACAATGAAAGATTACAATTAGTAACCGAGTGTTTTGATCTTTAAATTGTAAAAAATACGGGTTAATAAGAAGGAGGAAAAAGGCAGATGCTGAAATTATTTACATCTGAATCAGTAACTGAGGGGCATCCTGATAAGATTTGCGATCAGATTTCTGACGCGATCCTGGACGCAATAATTGCAAAGGATCCTAACGCGCGAGTTGCCTGTGAAACTACGGTGGCAACAGGTTTCGTTCTTGTTGCAGGAGAAATTACAACCAACTGTTATGTAGATATATCAAAAATTGCACGGGATACCATCCGCGGAGTTGGTTTTACAAGGGCTAAATTCGGATTCGATGCAGAAACATGCGCTGTTTTAACCTCCATTGTCGAACAATCGGGGGACATTGCTATGGGGGTAGACAAGGCTTTGGAAGTCAAGGAAGGAAATACTGAAGGGGACGAAACCGATGGAATCGGTGCTGGTGATCAGGGTATGATGTTCGGTTATGCGACTAACGAAACAGAGAGTTATATGCCTTTGCCGATTGATTTGGCTCATCAGTTAGCCAGACGATTAAGCAAGGTTAGAAAGGAACACCTGCTTGATTATTTACGTCCGGATGGCAAGACTCAGGTCACGATCGCTTATGAAGATGACAAGCCGGTGTATGTGGATACTGTTGTTATCGCGGCCCAGCATAACCCGGATACGACACAAGCACAAATACGGCATGACATTATTGAGAATGTAATCCTGCCGGTACTCCCGGCGGAACTAATTAATGATCATACCAAGTATTATATTAACCCAACCGGCCGTTTTGTAATTGGAGGGCCGAATGGTGATTCCGGATTAACAGGAAGAAAAATCATTGTTGATACTTATGGAGGTATGGCCAGGCATGGCGGAGGAGCTTTCTCCGGAAAAGATCCAACAAAGGTTGACCGTTCTGCAGCCTATGCGGCACGCTGTGTTGCTAAAAACATTGTAGCAGCAGGGATTGCTGATCGATGCGAAATTCAGCTGGCATATGCAATTGGTGTTGCTTATCCTGTTTCTGTCCGTGTTGATACGTTTGGAACCGGTAAAATTTCTGAAGATAAGATTGCGGAATTAATTAAAAATAATTTTGATTTACGTCCGGCCGGAATTATAAACAAACTCAATCTGCGTCGTCCGATTTACAAACAGGTGGCTGCTTATGGCCATTTTGGACGTACCGATCTGGATTTGCCATGGGAGAGGATAATGACGGAAAAGAACTTACGGAGTCAGGCAGGTTTATAATAATAATGATAACGTTCAAATTGACTATGTTCAAAGACTAGAATTATAATATTACAATAGCAGGCTGAAATGGTTGAATGTCAGCCTAAGAAAGGAAGAATAATATGAAGAAGAATGATAGTAAGGATCAATCCTTGAAGAAACAGGCGAATATGAAGTCTTGTCTGCAGCCCATGCCTAAAGTTTTGGTTTCATGCCGCGGGTTGGATGGAGAAAACAACGTGCTGGCGGTGGGATATTGTTCAAACTGCAGTTTTAATCCGCCCATGGTCATGGTTGGGATTGTTCCGTCCAGGTATTCCTATAAGATGATTAAAGAATCCGGTGCTTTTGTGGTGAATCTTGTTGAAAAAGAGTATAAGGAAGTCTTTGATTACTTGGGCAGTCACAGCAAAAGGGACGGAGATAAGCTTGAAGACATGAATGTAAAATTAACAGAAGGAATAAGAGTCAATGCACCGTTATTAAAAGACTGTCCTGTTAATATCGAATGCACGGTTGTTGATTCAATCGTTACCGGTTCTCATGAAATGTTCGTCGGCAAAATTGAGTATGTTCATGCTGCGTCCGAATTGGTTGGAGATGACGGTAATATCGATTTTTCAAAAATTAGTTTTCTCTAATCATTCCGGCCATGTTTTATTTCCTGTTAGTGATAGTCAGGCGGATCTGTGGTATGATATATATTACTAAAAATGGTATCCCCATTCTGAAAGGAGATTTTACTTTGAAAGTTTCAACCGACCAAATCATTTATCATTTCACATCCTCAAATTGTCCTGTTCTGACCGTTCCAAGCGGCTCTATTGTAGAGTTCGATACGTATGATTGCTTTTCCAACCAACTAAGGACGGAAAAAGATAAAATGGAATCCCTGGACTGGGATCGGATCAATCCGGCCACCGGCCCGATCTATATAGAAGGTGCGGAGCCGGGAGATATTTTGAAAGTCACGATCAACCGGATCGAAATAGACAGCAAGGGTACCATAGTATCCGGAGAAGAACTCGGAATTCTTGGCGGGATATTAAAGGGTGCCCATACAAAAATTATCCCGATTCAGGATGGAAAAGCACAATTCTCTGATGGAATCCGGATCCCGATCAAACCCATGATCGGAGTAATCGGTGTGGCTCCGAAGGATGGCGAAATCAATACGGGAACCCCTGGAAAACATGGCGGAAATATGGATAACAGAATGGTTGCCGAAGGAGCAACGCTGTATTTTCATGTGGAAACCCCCGGAGCATTGTTCGCATTGGGTGATGTCCATGGGGTGATGGGTGATGGGGAAATCGGGGTATCCGGTCTGGAAATCCCGGCGAAGATAACCGTCACCCTTGAAATAGTCAAGGGCAGGTCAATTCAGGGGCCCATGCTTGAAAACAGCGAACATTGGACTGTGATCGAATCGGCGGAGACGATTGAAGATGCGGTTCAAGAGGCAACTGAGAACATGTTCCGCTTCCTTTCCGGCAGAATGAATCTGAAGGATCCCGAAATCGCCATGCTGATGAGCCTGGTAGGGCAACTGGAGTTTTGCCAGGTCGTTGATCCTTTAAAAACAGTGCGTTTTACAATGCCGAAAAAGTATCTCGGAGAAATCTCACTCTAACACCAATTCGGGAACATAAGGGGCATTGCTGTATCGGCAGTGCTTCTTTTTTGTTGTTTGTTCAGATAAAAAAAATTGTCGATTTTTATCGAAAGACACAAAAAAATGTTTGACTTCATCCTATCACTTTTGGTAGTATATATAACGATAGTTATACGAAAGGCAGGGCTATGGAGCAGTCAAAAAAAGAACTCATTCTGGAGAACGCATTCAACTCTTTTGTCGAAAAGGGATATGAAAATACAAATATCAGGGAGTTATGCAAATCAGTGAAAGTGGAGCCTCCCACGATTTATTACTATTTTCAATCCAAGAAAGGGCTATTTTTCGCGATTGTCGAAAACCTGATTGAAAAATATAAAGCACGGTTAAAGGAAAGCGACATCTTTCAAATATCAACGGAACCGGAAAATAAGTTGTATGAACTGCTTCGGTTTAATCTGAAATACAGTGTCGAGAACCCAAAGGATTTAAAGTTTTTTATTCGATACAACCTCTTCCCTCCGTATGAAGTGTCGAAAAAGTTAAAGGGGTATCTGAGCTTATTTCGAAAAGATATCTTTGATCTGGAAAACAAGATATTTGATGAATGTTATCAGAAAGGGTTGATTTCACAGGAAAGGATCGGTGCAGTGAGAAACGTTTTTAATATGTTTGTTGCGAATCATTGTTACGATACGGTAATGTTCGGCTACTGCCCCTCCGATGACGAGCTTCCGACGATCTGGGAATACTTTGTAAAATACAAGATCTTATCATCATAGAGACTGTTTCGTTTTGTTGAAACCGAATTTTAGGGTCATTCCCTGAAAATATATTACTAAAGAAGGTGAAGCTATGAAAATTATTGACAAATCCGTTTACAACTTTTCAAAAGACAATGCCCCGTTCACCCATGCGGACCCTGGAGAAATCCTGCTGTTTAAGACGATGGACTGCTTCTCAAACACCATTACAAAAGAAGAAGACCTGGTGCTGCAGCTGGATTACACGGTGGCTAACCCCGCTGCCGGTCCCGTCTACATCAATGGCGCGGAACCGGGTGATGTTCTCGTAGTTGACATCCTGGACATTCAGGTTGCCGACCAGGGAGTGATATGCACCTCACCTGGATGCGGGCCGCTTTGCGATGACATGGAAGTCCGCACAAGAGTGATCAAAATAACAAATGGTGTTGCAGATTTTAATGATGTCAAATTCCAGATCGATCCGATGATTGGAGTGATCGGCACAGCTCCGGACGGAGAGCCGGTTGCCGATGGATTTCCGGGAAACCATGGCGGAAATATGGACAGCAAAATCATTAAAAAGGGCGTCAGAGTCTATTTCCCTGTCCGCGTCGCAGGCGCACTTCTGCAGATGGGAGATATCCATGCGACGATGGGAGATGCGGAACTCTGCGGTACCGGAATTGAAATCAAGGGCGAAATCATGGTAAAGACATCGATCATCAAAAATTTCGAATTAAACTGGCCGGTGACAGAAACAGCAACCCATTGGTATGTGAATGCATGCGCCCATGAATTTACGGAAGCCTCCAAGTTGGCTTCAAATGAGCTGCAGCGGCTGATCTGCAAAGCTTACGGGTGGGATAAAACGGACGCGTATCTGTATATGTCCGTGCAGAGTGATCTGGAAATCAATCAGGCATGCAAGCCATGCGCTGTTGAGATGATCCTCCGATTTGGAACACCGAAACTGCCTCAATTTAAACCGCTGGTCGGTTAGCGCAAGCGCGCTGACTTACATAGATCATTACTATCTTAGGAGGAAAACTTATGTCAGAAAGAAACAGTAACGGAAGTGGCGGAATTGAAAAATTCGGCTACAAGCAAGAACTGAAACGAGCGCTTTCCCTGAAAGATATCGTGCTATACGGTATGCTTTTCATGGTAATCATTGCGCCGCAGTCGATCTACGGAGAAATCCAGCTTGCCAGCGGAGGTCTTACCCCGCTCGTATATCTGGTTGGCGCCGTAGCAATCAGCTTCACCGCTTTTGGGTATATGCTCATGAGCAACAGATTCCCCATCGCAGGCTCCGTTTATGCCTACGTACAAAGAGGAATCAATCCTCATTTCGGATTTATTGCAGGTTGGCTGATCCTGCTGGACTATCTGTTCGTACCTGCGCTATTATATGTTATGGTAGCGTCCTGGGGCGTTGCATTGATTCCGCAGATCCCATGGTTCGTATGGATCTTGATCTTTGTTGTCTTCAATA
>JAQUYZ010000062.1 GCA_028691625.1 Eubacteriales bacterium | reverse complement strand
CAGGATACAGCGACGGAACCTTCCGGCCAAACGGCTCCGTCACCCTTGAGCAGGCGGTCAACAGCACGCTCAAGCTTCTGGGCTACAGCCAGAGTGATTTTGTCGGTGCCTTTCCCTATGGGCAGATGAATATTTACAGCAACAACGGACTATCTGAAAACATCGTCGGCGGGATCGGTACCCTGATGACGAAAGGGGATGGGGCCAATCTGCTTTACAATCTTATGGGAACAACCATGAAGGACGGAAGTAAAACCTATGCGGAAAGCCTTGGGTACACGCTCAATGACAGCGGGGAGGTGGACTATGCCGGGGTTATCAGCTCCAATATGAACGGTCCATATACCGTGAGATCCGGAAGCTGGGCAAGTGAGCTGGGAATGAATGCCTCCGGCCTGACCGTTTACAAGAACGGCAGTGTTGTAACCGCTTCCGAGGTGGAGACTTATGACATTGTCTACTATTCCCAGTCAAAGGGAACAGTCTGGGTCTATGACGACAGAGTGACCGGCGTTTATGAAAAAGCATCCCCCAGTCAGAACGCTGTGACATCGGTAACCGTATCGGGAACCGAATACCAGCTGGAATCCTCGGCTGCATTTTCGGCATTGTCATCAACCGGAACCTTGAAAATCGGGAGTGCAGTCACTCTGCTTCTCGGCAAGAACGGTGGGGTGGCCGATGCGGTTTCCAGCACAGTACTCAATGAATCGGTGCTGGTCTACGTCACGGAAACCGGTACCAAAACCTACGAAAATGCAAACGGAAGCCAATTCACGTCTCTTTACTTGAAGGGCATCAAGCCAAATGGCTTGGAAATCGAGTATGCTGTCGACCAGAAATGGATCGATGTGGGAGATCTGTTGAAAATCAGCTTCGATGCAGACGGTGATATGAGTATCAGCACCGCCTCCTCAGGAGGCAGAGTATCGGGTATGGCGGATGCGGATCTTTACACCATCGGAACGACGAGCATTGCAGCCAATGCAACGATTCTGGATACCACCCTGGGCAATTACACCGCAACCTCCATGCAGAGGCTGGACGGAGTAAACATTGACAGCAGCAAGGTATTGTATTACGAAGCCGGCGGCGGCCAAGTGACCACTTTGATTCTGAATGATGTAACAGGGGATACAGCACGCTACGGGGTAGTCACCGCAGTAAATTCGAGAGATTCCGCTGCGGGTCTCAGCGGATCCTACAGCTACCTGATCAATGGAGCGGAATCTACTCTTTCGACGCAGAACAGCGTACTGGGAGTCAGCGTCGGACCGGCGAAGCTTTACGGGGAAAGCGGTAAAATCAGCATGATGAAAAACCTGATCAGTACGGGAACGAAGGTTAAGACTTTTAGCAGCACACAAATCACAGTCAGCGACGACATCGGAACCTATCCGGTTTCGGCGAATGCAGCCGTTTATCAGTACGCTTCGGGACGCTACAAAGCATCCACCCTGAGCGATGCAATGGCAGCCTTCCAGTCAAAGAAACAGGTGTCTTTCTTTTATGACAAGGATCCAAACACGGGCGGCTGCATCAGAGTCATCGTTTATTAATCCAAGAGCGCATTCATTCCAAGCCACCTGAAGATACATCTGCAGAAACCGCAGCCCTCCACCCGGGACTGCGGTTTCGCATTTTCATTCGTAGCTGTTTTGGAGCTTCGTATATCGGAACGATGCTTTTATTGACAGGTCATATATGGTAAAATAATATTAGATTGAATGATTCAAAGACCGGTATGAGTGGGTATGATAAAGCAAGTATAAATTTCTAATGTGTGGGAGGTATTGGTATGGATCAAGCGGAAGAGATGCTGAAGCGGTGGCTGGATCAGCCGGGTCTGGACCCGGCACTGAAAAGAGAGCTCCGGGAAATCACAGCCCGGGAGGAGCTTCATGACCGTTTCTACAGGGAACTGGAATTTGGCACCGGAGGCTTGAGAGGGATTCTCGGAGCCGGCACAAACCGGATGAATATTTATACCGTCAGAAAGGCAACGCAAGGATTTGCCGACTATTTGAACCATCATTATGGGCGAGAAAGCGAAAAATACTCAGGAGATACACCTCCCGTTGCCATTGCGTATGACAGCAGGAACAATTCGGACTTATTTGCGGTTGAAGCAGCTTGCGTGCTTGCGGCAAACGGAATCAAAGCCTATCTGTTTTCTGAGATCATGCCGACTCCGGCCCTTTCCTTTGCCGTCAGATACTATAGATGCTGTGCGGGAATTATGGTTACAGCGAGCCATAACCCTGCAAAATATAACGGTTATAAAGTATATAACGATGAGGGCTGCCAGCTGACGCTGGATGCAGCGGCTGAGGTTCTCTCGCTGATTGAAAAGGTAGACCTCTTCGATGATGTAAAAACGATGGCAGGGGAGCTGAATTTGGCAGAAGGCCTGTCTGCTGTACGTGCCGTTGACGAAGAGGGAAGGACATTGATTGAGACGATTCCGCAGGAAGTCACAGACGCCTATCTGGCAGCGGTCATGAAGGAAAGCACAGGCACCGATTGCTCGGATCTGTCCGTAGTCTATACCCCCCTCAACGGAACGGGAAATATTCCGGTAAGAAAAATCCTGGAGAGGATTGGCGTAAAAGAGGTCAGCATCGTGAAAGAGCAGGAGCTGCCTGACGGAAATTTCCCGACCTGTCCCTACCCGAATCCCGAAAAAAAGGAAGCGCTGGCATTGGGCCTGGCTCTCTGCGAAAAACTTTCGAAGGAGGGAAATGCGCCGGAGCTGCTGCTGGCAACAGACCCCGATTGTGACAGAGTCGGAATCGCGGTCCGGCATGCGGATGAATCCGGGAAGGACGAGTATCAGCTGATCTCGGGCAATGAAACCGGCGTCCTGCTTCTGGATTATATCTGCACGGTAAAATCAATGCCAAAGGACCCCATCGCGGTCAAAACCATCGTGACCAGCAAAATGGCGGATAAGGTTGCAAAGGATTACGGCGTGACCATGGTCGACGTACTGACCGGCTTTAAATTTATTGGAGAGCAGATCGGACTTCTGGAAGCCAGGGGAGAAGAGGACCGATATATTTTTGGTTTCGAGGAAAGCTATGGATATCTGGCCGGCGCGTATGTAAGAGACAAGGACGCGGTGAATGCCTCTATGCTCATTTGTGAAATGGCGGCGTACTATAAAAAAGCTGGAAAAACACTGGTCATCAGGTTGAATGAGCTGTACGAAAAATACGGATATTATAAGAATGACCTGATGGAATTTACCTTCGAGGGTGCGGCGGGAATGGAAATGATGGTTGCCATCATGAGTGCTTTGCGGACTGAGGCTCCGGCGCGCATCATAGATCGCAAGGTTGTTGAGATCGCAGATTATCAACTGTCACAAAGACGGATTCTCGGCGGTTCCAAAACCTGCGATCTGTCCGTCGGAATGCGACCTATCAAGCTGCCCAAATCCGATGTGCTGGAATACGTCCTTGAAGATGGGAGCAGCATTATCATACGCCCCTCGGGAACGGAGCCGAAGCTGAAGATTTATCTTTCCGCAAAGGGCGCAAGCAGGCAGGAATCGGAGGAGATCATCGAACGCCTGATAACGGAATTAAAGGAAATGATACGATAACTAAGGAGAAATTTGAATGAACAAAGCGATCATTGCAATTGACAAAAGTCACTCGTTCAGGGTCTGTCTTGCGATCTCCACCAAAATGGTGGAGGACGCGAGGAAGGTCCATCAGACCAGCCCTCTGGCAACGGCGGCCCTGGGAAGGGTGCTGACCGGCGCGGGTCTTATGGGGCTGCAGCTGAAAAACAAGCAGGATAAACTCACCATCCAGTTCAAGGGGGACGGTCCTGCCGGAGAAATTCTCGTGACTGCCAACGGCGGCGGCAGTGTCAAGGGATATATCCATAATCCGGATGTGGACCTTCCATTGAAGGAAAACGGCAAGCTTGATGTGGGTGGAGCGGTTGGAACGGGAACCCTGACCGTGATCAAGGACCTGGGATTCAGGGAGCCCTATATCGGTAAAATTGACCTGGTCAGCGGGGAAATCGGGGAAGACCTGACCGCATATTTCTTCCTGTCGGAGCAGCAGTCCTCATCCGTAGCGCTGGGTGTGAAAATCAATACAGACTGTACGACTCTGGCAGCAGGAGGCATGATCATCCAGATGCTGCCGGATGGCAGCCCGGAAGCGGCGGACGCGCTTGAAAAGCTGCTGGAAGAAATGACTCCGATCAGCAGTCTCATTGAAGAGACGGTAACGCAGTCTGCCGGAAAAACCGAGGAAGCCGTCATCGACAGCCTGCTGGAGCGGATTTTTAAACCGCTTCCCGACGCATTTTCGGTAGAACGGCTGGAATACCGGGATATCGGCTGGGACTGCGACTGTTCTGTGGAGCGGTTGGAGCAGGTCGTCATCAGCATCGGCTCAAAGGATCTGTCAGAAATCATCGAAGAGGACGAAAAAGCGGAATTGGTCTGCCAGTTTTGCAGAACAAAATATCAGTTTGACAAAGAGCATCTGGAAATGCTCCTTGCAGAAAGCATGCAGAAGGAGGGAAAAATCTGATGTGGAAAGATTTTAAAGAATTTGCGTTTAAGGGTAATGTGATCGATTTGGCGGTTGCTGTGGTAATCGGTGGTGCCTTCGGGAAAATTGTTACTTCTCTTGTCAATGATCTTATCATGCCTGTCATCGCGTTTGTTACATCGGGGGTTAATTTTACAGACATGGCTTATATCAACGGCAGCGTGACCATCACCTATGGTAATTTCATTCAAAGCATTGTGGATTTTATTATTATTGCATTTTCAATTTTTATTGCAATACGTCTCATCACAAAATCCCGCAAGAAGGAAGCAGAAGCGCCTGCTCCTGAAGAACCTTCCAAGCCAACGGAAGCGGAGCTTCTTACCGAAATCAGAGATCTGCTGAAAGCAGACCGGACCCAGAAATCCAATTAATTCGATTCTGCAGAATACCAGTGTCTTTTTTGCTGAGAGACGTGATATAATGAATCGTTGAAACCCGTTGGCCGGCTCGTGCAGAACCGGCAAAATCCTACGGGTTGGAGGATATAAAATGATCAGACTGGGAATTTTATTCGGCGGACGGTCCGGAGAGCATGAAATCTCCTTGATGTCGGCCACATCAGTGATAAGGGCAATCGACAAGGAAAAGTTCTCTCTGGTGTTGATCGGAATCACAAAGGAAGGCAACTGGCTCCTCTATGACGGGCCCGTTGATCAAATAGAAGACGGAAGCTGGCAGGAAACCGCGGAAGCGGCATTGGAGCAAAACCCTGAGAAGTATGCCCTTACCGTACTCGGTTCAGGCGGGAAATCGCTGAAGGACCGGATCGATTTTGCCCTGCCGGTTCTGCATGGTCCTTACGGCGAAGACGGAACCATACAGGGCTTGTTCGAAATGGCGGATATTCCTTACGGAGGCTGCGGCGTGCTCGGCTCTGCGGCGGCTATGGATAAGGCGTTGGCGAAGGAGGTCTTTGCCAAGGAAAACCTGCCGATTTGCAGACACCTGAACTTATATAAAGAAGAAGCATTAGGCGATCTTGACCGTACCATCGACCGGGTGGAAAAATTTCTGCCTTATCCGATCTTTGTGAAACCTGCCAACATGGGCTCCAGCGTGGGTATCAGCAAAGCGAAAAATACAGGTGAATTAAGAGCTGCGATCAAGGAAGCTGTGAAATACGACCGCAGACTGGTTCTGGAGGAGGGGCTGGACTGCCGGGAAATAGAGACCGGGATCCTCGGAAATCACGATCCTGCAGCTGCTGCAGTGGGTGAAATCCTGCCTTCTGAAGAATTTTACAGCTATACGGCAAAATATTTTGACGGCGGACAGTCGAAACTATGCATTCCTGCCGACATCCCGGCCGAGGTTGCGGAAGAAATCAAATCGATCGCCGTTGAAGCATATAAGCTGCTTGACTGCGCCGGATTTGCGCGGGTTGACTTCTTTTTGGAAAGAGGCACCAATAAAATTTTCTTGAACGAAATCAATACCATCCCCGGGTTTACGAAATACAGCATGTTCCCGCTCCTGTGGGCAGAGGCCGGCGTTCCGTATTCCGAGCTGATCGAACGGATTATCAGACTGGGCTTTGAGCGTTACGAAGACAGACGGGGCTGATTCGACCAAAAGTCAATCGTGAAACGATCGTAATAATGCATAAAAAACACGTTCTGTGGTTAAATTAATTTCAGGAGGTGAAAGGAATGGATTATAAAAATGTTCAGAGTGCGAGTCGAAAAGGCATGAGAGATATCCCTGAGGAGACAAATATCGACTATGAAAAGGAAAACTCGGAAGAAGATTTAAAGAAACTGGGAAGACAGGTTGAAGTCTGACAGAAGCAAATATACGATGGTAAAAGAGTGAGCGTTTCCCGCAAAGGAAACGCTTTTTCATGTGATCCTTTTTATTGATAAATTGAAGATTTCATGTTAGTATAGTATCCTAACCAAAAGGAGGTGTGACATGAAGGACATTATGTTAAAGATCATTGGAAAACAGGTGACAGTTGACGCTGAAGAAGAGCAGCTGGAATTTGTGACCGAGGGCAAATACTATGTACAAGGCGACTCGGTTTATTTGCTGTATGATGAAAGTGAATTTTCCGGAATGGAGGGCTGCACGACCAGCCTGGAAATTACAGGTGACAATATAAAAATGAAACGCTGCGGAGAAAACATCGGTCTTGATACAGAGATCGAATTTGAAAAGGGCAAGCGGTTCAAGGGATATTACGACACACCTTTTGGCTCTGTAGAAATGGAAGTTCTAACGAATGATGTAGTGAATAAGATTGAAAAGACGGAGGGAACGGGCTCATTGAATATTGATTACCATATCAGTCTCAGAGGTCTCTCCGAAGGCAGAAGTATTCTTGACATCGAAATCATTTAGCTGGAAATAAGGATAAGGGGGAGAGACAAGTGGATCCATATCGGGCAAGAAAGCTTGCTAAAGTAATCGCAATTATCGTTGCGGTTGCGATGATCGTAACTTCATTTTCTTTTGTAATGCTGGTTCCCGGCCTTTTTGGCATGGGAGGAGGCGCTTCGGTTTATGCGGCGTCCAACGAGGATGAGCTGGATACGGACATGCATTATCTGAAGCAGTATATACAATATGTCAGGAACAATTATAAAGATTCCGTAAGCTATGACCAGTTGGTCAACGGTGCCTTTCACGGCGTAATCGACTCCCTGGATGATCCGTACAGCGTTTATTACGGCGCAACCGGTGAAGGGCAGAGTTTTGTAGAATCCGTAAGCGGGGAATACTCCGGGATCGGTTTGAGCCTTGAAAATTATAACGGTCAATGCCGTGTAGTTGCGCCGATACCGGGTACTCCGGCAGAAAAATCGGGGATAAAAACCGGTGATATCGTCACAATGGTCGACGGCAAAGACATCTCGTCAAAAACGCTGGACGAAGCGGTTTCGATGATGCGGGGAGAAGCAGGCACCAAGGTAACGGTTACGGTCAGCCGGATCGGACGGGAGTTCAGCGTTACTTTGATCCGCGAGAAGATCAAGAATGTTTCCGTATTTTCGAAAATGCTGGAAGATAAGACAGGATACATACAGCTGACCAGCTTTGACGCGGATTCCGACGATGAAATGAAAGCTGCACTGGAGTCTTTGAAAAAACAGGGAATGAAAGCTCTGGTTCTCGATGTCCGGAACAATCCGGGAGGACTGGTCAATACAGCGGTGAATATCGCACAACTGCTCATGCCGGCCGGACCGGTCACTCATTTCGAACATCAGGGAAAAATTGAGGAAACCTACTCTGTGGACGGCTCTGCTATTGTGAAGGTTCCAATGG
>JAQUYZ010000061.1 GCA_028691625.1 Eubacteriales bacterium | reverse complement strand
ATTCATCACGCACCTTCATGGTACTGTTCCACATGTTTCTCGTCTTACTTATCTATTCGGTATCTACTGATACCAGGAGCGTCTTCCTGACACTGATCTTTCCACTTGATTATACTGTCCGACCGTGCTTTTGTCAACGCTCCTGCGCATTAAAATTTTCATCACAGTAACCTTTCAGAAAGCTTCTTCTATGCAGCTCACACAGGCCATGACTGTCAATTCCTTCATAGTGTGCCCTTGTCCCATACCCCTTGTTGTGGTCAAAGGCATAGTGCGGAAACTGCAGATGATATTCCGCCATGATTCTGTCCCTTGTAACCTTTGCCACGATAGAAGCGGCGGCAATCGATACGCTGAGGCTGTCCCCCTTGATGATTCCTCTCTGCGGGATGCTGATATCCTTTAAGGTCAGTGCGTCGATCAATATGTACTCAGGCTTTGTATCCAGCTTTTCGACTGCCTGCTTCATTGCCAGTTTTGTTGCTTCCAGTATGTTGATTTCATCGATTATGTAATTATCTATGATCCCGATACTGAAGGAGACGGCATGCTTCATGATCAGCGTGTACAATTCTTCCCGTTTCTTTTCGGACAGCTTTTTTGAATCATCCACTCCGGGAACGTCAAAGTCATGCGGTAAGATTACCGCAGCGGCAACTACCGGTCCAGCCAGCGGCCCCCGCCCCACTTCATCTATACCTGCGATATACCGGATGCCTCCGGCGTACAGCTCCTGTTCGATCTGCTTCATTTCAACGAGTCTCAGCCTTGCCAGCCGCTCCCGCTCTTCCTTTGTCATGTCATCCTCCCAGATTACCGCCTTCAGGGGCGACATTTCTCCAATGTAATTTTCCCGATCAAACCCGCTCGGAATTCATCCATCACCGTTCTTCCGGTTCTTTCGTAATCAATCCGTTTTCCGGATTGGATGAAGCCTCTTTTCCCTGCAATCAGCTCCATGGTTTCCAGCGGCAGCTCACCAAGCACTTCCAATTTATATCTCTCTTTTATCAATTCCGGATACTCTGCCTGCAAGACCGTGATTAATTCCAGGGCAAGCGTTGCTACATCCAGAATTTCATCCTTGATCGATCCGCAGAAAGCCAGATTGAGACCCGCCTTGGGATCCTCGAATTTTGGCCATAGGATACCCGGGGTATCCAGCAGCTGCATATCATTTTCAAGATTGAGCCACTGCTTTCCTCTTGTCACACCGGGCTTGTTGCCCGTTCTGGCACTCTTTTTTCCTGTCAGCCGGTTGATCAGTGAGGATTTCCCCACATTGGGCACTCCGACGATCATCATCCTGAGTGATTTTTTTCTGATCTTTCCCTCATTCTTTTCCGCCTGAATGGCGGTCAGTAATTTCAGAAGCTGAGGTACGCCGTAGCCAGACATGCAATTCATGGAAAGGACCTCATATCCCTGTTTTTTAAAGTATTCAATCCAGGTTTCATTTGCACGGCTGTCGGAAAGATCACTTTTATTCAGGATCATAATTCTTCTTTTGCTTTTAATCAATTCATCAATAATGGGATTCCGGCTGGATACGGGAATGCGCGCGTCAACCACCTCAATGACGAGATCCACCATCTTGAGATTTTCCTGTATAAGCTCTCTTGTTTTTTTCATATGTCCCGGGTACCAGTTGATGTGCTCCATTTCTGTTCACCTTTCCCGATACTGTGCCTCCAAGGGTTTCCTCCCCGGAACGTTACCAGCATGTTCGCTGTGCGTATCGAATGATAAAGGGGAACCCTGAAGGCTCCCCGTTTCTTGTTCTTATTTCTTAATTTCCTTGACCTTAATCTTGGCTGCTTTTCCTGTTCTTTCACGCATGTAGTTGAGCTTCGCTCTTCTAACATCGCCGGCTCTTACAACTTCAATCTTGTCTATTCTCGGAGAATGAAGCGGGAAAGTCTTTTCAACACCTACACCGGAAGCGATTCTTCTTACTGTAAACGTTTCACCAAGTCCGCCGTTCTGTCTCTTGAGTACAAATCCTTCAAAAATCTGGATTCTTTCTCTTGTACCTTCCTTGATTTTAATATGCACCTTAACTGTATCTCCAACATTGAACCGTGGGATATCTTCTCTCACATATTCCTGTGCGATCATTTTCATCAAATCCATTGTTATTCCTCCTTTCCTCATAGACGTTCTTGGTATCCAAATGTGCAAGCTTTGCACTAGCAGTCGAAATCACAAAATCACTGTTTTGGATTTCGGTGCATCAGTTCGCCTGCAATTCACTTTGTGAATTGAGCGAGCTATGATATCCAGAGGACCGCCCGTAATACACCGAATAATATAATAGCATAGCTCATCGTATAAATCAAGCTATAATTTGAACAGATCTGCTTCTTGCAGATCTGCTTCTCTGCTTCTTAAGCCCTTGGGTGGGATTTGTCATATACCTCTTTGATTCTGTTCTTGGACACAGAGTGATAGATCTGCGTTGCACTGATATCTTCATGTCCCATCAGCTCCTGTAATGATTTTAAATCTGCTCCGTTTTGTATCATATGAACCGCAAAGGAATTTCTCAAGGTCTGGGGTGTCAATTTATTTTCAATACCGGCAAGCTTTGCATACTCCTTCAGCAGCTTCCAAAGACCCTGCCTTGTTAATCGGTTGCCTGTATAATTAACAAACAGAGCCTTTTCCGTACTGCCTGTGCTTTTAATAAATTTTTCTCTGATTTCATATATGTACTCCTCCACCGCGGCTCTGGAGGGCCTTCCCATTGGAATGATCCTTGCTTTCCCATGTTCCCCGGTACAGGTTACAAAACCCATTCGAAGATTTACATCCTCAATATTCATTTCAACGATTTCGCTGACACGGATTCCCGTAGCATAGAGAAGCTCAAGAATCGCTCTGTCCCTCATGCCTTTCACGGATTGATCCGGTTTGCTCAAAAGGTTTTCTATCTCTTCAATGGTTAAATACTCAATGCGCTTCCTTTCGATTTTAGGAGATTTGATGTTTACCGTCGGATTTGCGGAAATGAGCCTCTGCGCCGTTAAATAATTATAGAATGCCCTTAATGAGGCAATCTTGCGGTTTACCGTGGCAGCAGATTTCCCGTCATTTTTCAATTTCAGAAGATATGCAACAACTTCTGTATTACTGGCTTCACTCAAAACCAAATTTTGCTTTTCACGAATTATTCCTTCAAATTCCAGCACATCTCTCTTGTATGCTTCCAAAGAGTTCTTTGCCATCTTTTTCTCTGAAGAAAGGTAATTCATAAATTCATTTAAAAAACGATCCATTCAAGCTCTCCATTGTATACTCATTTCGCCTCATAAAAGTGATGAAATTATTATATATGAAGAACATCTAGTTTACAATAATAATTCTTATGTTTCATTCATTTTCTTGTCGACAACTTCTGCACCAAGCTGTAAAAACATGTACTAAAAATTCTCTGCTCTTCATACGCTGTAATGAAGTACGAAGGAGGGTTCTTATGAAACGTAACATAAACAGAGCATCGGAGCTCATTATGTCCAGCGGAGCCAGCTTTGCTGCTGCCTTGTTTTTTTTCCTGCTGGGGATATCGGCTGGTATTTTTACGGAACTAATGATGCCCAGTGCAGAAAAAGAAGGAATCATATCTTACCTTGATCAATACTTCCTGCTCTCCAATCCAAACGAACTTGCCTTTACAGAGATCTTTATGAAATCTGCGGGCAATAATTTAGGACTGCTTTTCGTCATGCTCCTTTCCGGCTTAACCGCATTCGGATTTCCGGTCGCATTAGCAGCTTTGATTTATAAAGGAATGGCGCTGGGCTTCTCCGCGGCTTTACTGATCGGTTCCATGTCCTTCAAAGGAGTTGCCATTGTTTTTACCTCAATGATTCCTCAAAACCTGATCATCATACCTGCCATCATTCTTGCCGGTGTGGCTGCTTTGAGTCTTGCTTTTCATACCATATCGAACCGAAGATTCGGAATAAAAAAGAGCTTGGCGGAAAACTCAGGCTCTTATCTGTTTATCAATGCAGTCCTTGCGTCTGCAATCCTGGTGGGCTGCTTTATCGAGTCCTTTCTCTCTCCATTATTGACACAGTTAATAATATAAGAATTATGTAGGACGGTTTTAGATGTCTGAAAATTCAATGGCTGCAGCCTGAAGTATTCGTTCTTCAGTCTTTTGTCCAATAATATTTTCTTTTACTGAATCAACTTTTGCTGCTGGTAGAATGACAGTAAATGTACTTCCAAAGCCTTCGTTGCTATCCAGCATTATCTCTCCGCTCATTTGTTTGACAACCATTTTAACTAGCGATAATCCGATGCCTGTTCCTTCTTGATTTCTAGAAAAAAGATTATTAACTTGACCAAACTTTTCAAATATTAAATTCATCTTATCTTTAGGTATTCCAATTCCTTCATCCACTACTTGAATTTGTATCATTTCTTGTTTTTTTATTTCCGATATGATTACCTTAATTGATTTACCCTCATTGCCAGGTGTGAACTTAACAGCATTCGATAGTAAATTTAAAATGATTCTTTCATACAAACTTTCATCAATTCCAATAACTTTACTTGCTAATTCAGTATACAAATTCAATTGAATGTCTTTTTTTTCTGCAAATGGTAAGATTGATTCAATTATTTTTTTGTTTAAAGCGATGATGTCAATGTTTGTCTTATTAATCTTAAAATGACCTGAGCTTACTCTTGTATTATCCAAAAGATTGTTTATTAACTTTATCAATCTGTTCGTATTCTGCTTTACTTTTTCAAGATACCTGTTTGTCCTATCTGACATCTCGTTTTTGCAGGTCAGCTCGAGTGTTTGGAGTGTAGCGGTTATCACTGTAAGAGGAGTTCTTAACTCATGAGATATTAGTGAAAGAAATTCATCCTTCATTTCCATATTTTTAACAAGTTCATAATTTCTTTCTTTTTCAATATTTATTATTTGCTCTTGTTGATTTCTAATTTCTTCCTGATTTTTTATAGTATCAGAAATGTTATGGTGAGATACAACAACTAATTCCAGATTATCTTCATCATCAAAGATTAGAGTTGCATTAATCTCTGTATACTGAGACCAATCAGGATGCTTAATAAGAATTTTTTCATTTCTTACCTTTTCACGATTAAATGCTCGCCTTGTCGGAAGGTTTTCTACAGATATTAAATTGTTATTAAAATCGTAAAATTGGAACTCCTTGTGAAATGATTTTATTGTTGTTTCTGTATTAAAATGAGGATACAATTTTCGTGCTTCGGCATTTAACATAATCGCTTCACAATCTTTATTGAAAACGGCAATCGCATCATGTTCATTCTCAACGATTGATTCCAGTAGCAATTTATGACTTTCCAATTCTCTCTGTGACTCTATTAATCTCCTTCTGTTAAGAACTGTTTCTGTCACTTCATTGCCTACATCAATTATATATTTGGGGGTTCCACCTATTATAATCGGTACTAATGATGCGTTCCAGTAAGTTATTCCTCTTTGATAATACTCAATTTTATATTCATTAGGATAATAAGATTTTCCTGTTCTTATTATTTCATGGTAGACTTCTTCGGCTTTACTTCCTTCAAACGCTTTTACCCTTTCTTTAAATTTTTTACCTATGCAATTTTCTATATGATTAAAGGGGGGATTTTGAAAATCCAGATATTTTTGATTTGCTTTTAATAGAACTAAATCTGGAATACTATGCACTGCAACCCCACGTATATTATCATGACATAGTTGCTCAACAAATAATAAATTATCGCTGACTCTAGCCTTTTCCGTAAAAATATATATGCAGTGATTTATATCATCTAATTTTTTGACTAAAATGGTAGTTTCTATTGCTTCATATGATTTGGTGAATATATAAAGGCTTTCATTGGGCTTATTTTGTTCTAAATCTTGCATAGTTGCATTGATTCTTAATAATTCAATAATCTCCTTGGTGCTAAATCCTAAGATTTCTTCTTTCGTATACTCCGTTAATTCTGAAAATGCATCCGATATATCTTCTACATAACCCCTATTGAAAAAAATGAAAGCATTATCGTGATAATCAAACAAACTACTAAGCCTTGCCATAAACCATACTCCTTCAGCAAAACAGGAAATCTTTCAAAAATTAAATGTAAATTGTCTAATTATACTACAACGTTCTATTACTTGCTTAATACCACTTAATTCATCCGATTTATTGGTGCTAAATCATTCGAATTAAAGCCTGCTTAGCTAAAATTATCTCTGCATAATGTAGGACTCGACTAATAATATAGCCACAATTGTTTTGGCATCTTCAATTTCACCGCTCAATACCATTTCCTTCAGCTTCGTGAGCTCAAGTTCCAATATATCAATAGACTCATTGTCATCGAAATCCGTCTCACCAGGCGTCAGCTCCGTTGCGATGTAGAGATAGATCACCTCGGTGGAATATCCGATGGAGGAATAAAAGGAAGTGATGTACTCGATTTTACCTGCAGAATAACCCGTTTCCTCTTTCAGCTCCCGCTCTGCGGTAAGCCGATGATCCTCTCCCTTTTCAATCTTTCCTGCAGGCACCTCCAAAATCGCCTTTTCTGCAGCCTTGCGGTACTGGCGCACCATAACCATTTTCCCCTCCGGTGTAACTGCTGCCAGAGCAACGCCTCCGTTATGCTCAACTATTTCCCGGTATGAGGTCTGATTATCTTTTACATGGACCTTGTCCTTTCTCAGGTTCAAGATCCTGCCTTCATAAATCATCTCACTCGATATCGTCTTTTCTTCAAATACCATGTAATTCCCCTTTACCTATCTCTGCTGTTTTTTCCTGCGATTTGTGCTTATTTCGTCATTGCTTTGGATTTGTCCACCGCTGCCTGAAAGGCCTCCGCCACATTGTCCTGAAAGCCGTTGTTCAGCAGCGCATTCACCGCTTCGATGGTGGTTCCTCCCGGAGAACAGACATTGACCCGCAGCGTGACGGGATCGATTCCCGTCTCAAGCACCATCTTCGCAGCTCCCAGCACAGCTTGGCCTGCAAATATTTTCGCCTGCTCCTTATCCATGCCGTTGGAAACCGCAGCATCGATTAACGCTTCAATATATAGATAAGTATAGGCAGGACTGCTTCCGCTGACACCGATTATCGTATCGATAAGCTCTTCCCCGATTACCTCGGCTCTTCCGATGGAGCGGAACAGCTCCAGCACCGGTTCGAACTCTTCGTCTGTGATCAGCTGATTTCTGCATAATGCACTCATACCCTCGTTTACCATGGCTGGCGTATTTGGCATGACTCGAACAAGCTTGACATCGTTCTTCTGCATCAGCTTCTCTATGTAACTCATGCTGATTCCCGCCGCAATCGATACAAGCACCTGACCCGGCCGATAGTGGACGCTGATTTCCGGGATCACTCGATCGAAGATATTGGGCTTCACCGCAAGAACGATCACATCGCTCTGCTCCATGAGCTGATCCATGCTGCTGCATCCGGCAATTCCGAGGGCATCGCACAGGATCTTTAATTTATCCGCATCTTTATCATAGGCAAGGAGATTCTTCGCCGCATCCGTATAGGCCGACAAATATCCTTTGATGATTGCCGTCCCCATGTTCCCCGTGCCGATAAATCCGATTTTCATCTTATTACCTCCTGCTGCAATAGAAAATTGTTCCTTTTTCCGAACCGACCACCGCATTGGACAAGACATCCTTTCGCTTTCCGTTGACCAGAAGCATCGGGATTCCGTATTCATTCACCCGGCGTGCCGCCTGGATCTTTGTGACAATGCCGCCGGTGCCAAAGCTGCTTGTTCCTCTGGAATCGATCTCAGCGAGCAGTCCGTCGATATCAAAAACCTCTTCGATCAGCTCCGCGTCCTTGTCATTCTTTGGAT
>JAQUYZ010000060.1 GCA_028691625.1 Eubacteriales bacterium | reverse complement strand
GAGAATTCAAGAATCCTGTGAAAACTATCTGGAAACCATTTTGATCCTGCAGAACAAGAAGGGCTTCGTTCGCTCCATTGATATCGCCAATGAGTTGGATTACACCAAGGCGAGCATCAGCAGAGCGATGGGCATTCTGAAAAAGGCCGGATATATTACTATGGAGGACGACGGCATTCATCTGACAGAGCAGGGGAATCAGAAGGCCACACAGATCTATGAAAGGCATCAGCTGATCACCGAGTATCTTGTTCGCGCGCTTCAGGTCGAAGAAGAAACGGCAATGGCAGATGCCTGCCGGATTGAACATGTTCTAAGTGAAGATTCCTTTCATAAAATAAAGGATTGGGTAGAAGCCAACAGATAACGGGCTGATCCGGTTGTCAGAAAAACAAAGCGAGAAGAATCAGAAGCATATACGTTGAAACAAAAGTCCTCGGATTGAATGTCCGGGGACTTTTCGCGTCGGTTTTGCATAGATGCAGTGAAGAAGGGATAAAAATGAAAGTATTGACAGCAAATAATTGGGAAGAATATAATGTAAATATGAAACTCAGTTTCATATTTGCCAAAGGAGGGAAAAGAAATGGCAGCTTCAACTTCTTATAAAACGAAGCAGAGGGATCAAATTATGGATTGCCTGCTGAAAAATAAAGATCGTCACATCACTGCGGATGAAATTATTCGTACTTTGAATGCAGAAAAAACTGAGGTTGGCAAGACAACGGTGTACCGATATCTGGACAAACTGGTATCCCAGGGCATCGTACGGAGATATTTTATCGAAGGGGGAAAAAGCGCCTGCTATCAGTTTATGGATCAGAACAACGGATGCAGCAGGCATTACCATTTGAAATGTGTAGACTGCGGGCAGCTGTTTCATCTGGAATGTGATTATCTTGGAGAAATGGACTCCCATATCAGGGACCATCACGATTTTCATGTGGATCATTCCAAGACGGTGCTGTACGGTCAATGCGGCACTTGCGCCGGGAAATTCAATGTAAGAGGGGCTGCATTCAGAAAAACGGGAGGAGATAACAAATGAAGAAAATAATGGCCCTGATCCTCACCGCATTATTTTTTATTTCTCTGCAGACAGGCTGTGTGCCTGATCAGGAGGATGTACCGGCGGTTAAGGGTGAAATGAGCGGGAAGCTGAAAATTGTTGCAACTCTGTTTCCTCAGTATGATTTTGCGCGTCAGATCGCAGGGGATAAGGCCGAAGTAACACTGCTGCTTCCGCCTGGAGTGGAAACCCATTCTTATGAGCCGACACCGTCTGACATCATGAAAATAAATGAATCAGACTTGTTTATCTTTACGGGGGAGTATATGGAAGCCTGGGCTCAAAAGATCATTGAGGGCATGCAGGCATCGGATTCTGCCAGTGCTGTCCTGAATGTGTCGCGGGGAATCGAGCTCGTCAGCACCGAGGAGATTGGGGGAGAACATCACCATGATGAGGAGGATACCGGGCATGAGTCCGACCATGGACATCAATATGATCCTCATATTTGGACGGACCCCTTGTTCGCCAAGGTTATGGCTGCGAACATCAGAGATGCCTTGTGCAGGGCAGATCCTGTCAATGAGCTGTATTATACGGAGAACGCTGCCCGGTACAGCAAGGAATTGGACGCATTGGATGCGGAATTCAAGTCCGTTGTGAGCAGCGGGAAAAGAGACGAAATCATATTCGGCAGCAGATTTGCCCTTTACTATTTCACACAGCGGTATGGACTTCACTATGAGGCCGCTTTCGACTCCTGCTCTTCGGAAACGGAGCCCAGTGCCAAAACAGTAGCAGGGTTAATTGAAAAAATAAGAGAAGAAAAAATACCTGTGATATATTATGCCGAAATAGAAAATCCGAATGTTGCCGAATCCATCAGTGCGGAAACGGGGGCAAAGCTGCTGCTGTTCCACTCCTGTCATAACGTGACGAAGGCGGAACTTGAAAGCGGCGCCACATACCTGTCATTAATGAAACAAAATGCTGAAAATCTGAAGGAGGGCCTGGAATAAATGTCACAGATCAGCGCTCAGAACGTATCCATGAGTTACGAAAAAAAGCTGGTTCTGGAAGGGATCAGCTTTGAAGTGGACCAGGGAGACTATCTTTGCATCGTCGGAGAAAACGGCTCCGGGAAAACAACTCTGCTGAGAGGCATTTTGGGTCTGATGCCGCTGAAAAGCGGAGCAATTCGATTTGGAGACGGAGTCAGGAATAATCAGATCGGCTATCTTCCGCAGCAGACTTTGGTGCAAAAAGACTTCCCCGCTTCTGTTTTTGAAGTAGTCCTATCAGGCTGTCTGAACAGGATCGGCTTGATGCCGTTTTATTCGAGCAGAGAAAAAAGAAAGGCGCAACAAAATTTAGAATTATTAGGAATCGGAAATCTGAAGCTGAAATCCTATAAAGAACTGTCCGGGGGCCAGCAGCAAAGAGTGCTGCTGGCACGAGCACTTTGTGCAACGGAAAAAATTGTGCTTTTGGATGAACCGGCTTCAGGTCTGGATCCCATCATAACGAATGAATTTTATCAGATCATCAGGAGCCTCAATCAGGCGGGGGTTACGATCATTATGATATCCCATGACGTCAAGTTAGCGGTTGAGTATGCAAATAAAATTCTTCATATCGGTACGATGTCGGAATTTTTCGGTGCGACGGAGGAGTATTTGAAAAGTGAAGCCGGGAGAAGATTTCTGGAAGGAGGAAGCAGTGGAGCATGATTGATTTAATCGGTGAACTTTTATCCTATTCTTTCATTCTGCGCGCCCTGACGGTGGGCATGCTGGTCGCCTTGTGCTCCGCGCTGCTTGGCGTCAGCCTGGTGTTAAAGCGATACTCTATGATCGGAGACGGGTTGTCCCATGTGGGATTTGGTGCACTGTCCGTGGCAATGGCATTAAATCTGGCGCCGCTGCAGATTTCGGTTCCGGTGGTTGTTGCCGCTGCGTTTCTTCTGCTGCGCATCAGTGAAAACAGCAGGATCAAGGGGGATGCCGCCATTGCGCTGATCTCCAGCAGTGCCATTGCCATCGGTGTCATCGTAACCTCTCTGACCTCCGGCATGAATGCGGACGTTTACAACTTTCTTTTCGGCAGCATTCTGGCCATGAACCGGGGAGATGTTGTTCTCAGCATGATGCTTTCCATCCTTGTGCTTCTGCTGTTTTTTTTCTTTTATCATAAAATATTTGCGGTAACTTTTGATGAGAATTTTGCGAAGGCAACAGGCATAAAGGTTGACATTTATAATATGATGATTGCGCTTTTGACAGCGGTGACCATCGTGGTGGGAATGCGCATCATGGGAGCGCTGCTCATTTCCAGCCTGATCATATTTCCCGCATTATCGTCTATGCGCCTGTTCCGAAGTTTTCGAGGCGTCATCATCTCTTCCGCAGTCCTGTCCATGATTTGTTTTTTTTGGGGAATCACCGCATCCTATGCGTTTGATACGCCTGCGGGAGCCAGCATTGTAATCGTCAATTTGCTGGCATTTGGAACCTGCAGTGCCATCGGACTGATCCCTCAGAGAGAGAAGGAATAAAACTTAAAATTGACAAGTGCAAAAAAACGGATATATAATGAACGCAGATATTGAAATGCTGGGTTTGTGGTTTTAGCATCGGTTTTCGTTAAGGTTTGTAAGGAGGACGGCAGTGGATATTTATATTGCAAGGCAGCCCATATTTAATAAGGACATGAGTATCTTTGGCTATGAGTTATTACATCGAAGAAACGCCCATAATTGTTATGAGAATGAAGACCACAGCGGGGCAACGGCAGAATTGATCCGCAATTCTTTCCTGGTGCTTGATTTTGACAATCTTACGAACGGAACCAAGGGATTCATCAATTTTACACAGGACCTTCTGGAGGCGGAAATACCGCAAATTCTTCCAAAGGAAAAGGTGGTCGTCGAAATACTGCAAACAGTTGAAGCATCGGATATCATCATTGAGGTTTGTAAAAAACTGAAAAAGGAAGGTTACACATTGGCCCTGGATGACTTGATTTTTGACCGGACAGGCTATGATTATACGCCGCTCATCGAGCTCGCTGACATTGTCAGGATCGAGTTCTCCATCTCCGATAAAAGGAAGCAGCGCGAGCTGTTGAAAAAATATAAAAACAAAGTCACGTTTCTTGCGGAAAAACTGGAATCGAGAGAAGAGTTCAAAGAAGCTGCCGCAATGGGATATGACCTGTTTCAGGGGTACTTCTTCAGCAAGCCGGTTATGATGAAGTCAAAGGAAATCGCTTCATTAAACGTACATCTGATCCAAATCCTGAAAGAGCTGCAAAAGGCAGAGCCCAATTTTTCTAAAATCACGGAAACCATAGAAAAGGATCTGGGGCTGACTATTAAGCTTCTGAGGATGGCTAATTCCATTTACTATGGAGCAAAAACCGAGATCACAAGTCTGCAGCAGGCTGTTGTCCGTTTGGGAATCATGGAGATGAAGCGATGGATTTCCATCTTATTAATCAAAGACTTTGAAAATGATGAGAACGGCGAATTGATCAAGGTATGCCTCTTGAGAGGAAAGTTGCTTTCGTTGATGGCCCGCGAACTGAGGCGGTCCGTTTTGGAAACGGATTTCTTTTTCACCGGAATCCTTTCCTCCATCGACATTATCATGGAGCAGGACATGGAAACGATTCTCAGTGATCTGGCGCTTTCCGAGGATGTAAAAAAGGCGTTGAAGGGAGAGAAGGGTCAGCTCAGGGAATGCCTCGATACGGTTCTGCTCTATGAGAGACTGGAGTTTGATGAAGCCATGGCGAAGCTTCAGGCGATGGGCATCGATCTTGGACGCTTTACGGAGCTTTATATCGAAGCCCTTTCGTGGCAGAGGAACGCATTCTGATGATCAAATCTTAAGAAAGAATACATCGTTTAAAAACCCGGACTGCATCGCAGTACCGGGTTTTATTACGTACTTTGTTTCTACTGTATTGCTGCTGATTTCTTTCTAATCCTTCAGCATGGAAAGGATATCGTTCTTATTTTTTGCACCCACGGTACTCTTGATGAGTTTGCCGTCCTTAAAGACTGCCAGGGTCGGGATGCTCATGACCCGGAATTTTGCGGCAAGCTCAGGCTGTTCATCCACGTTGATCTTTCCCACCTTAGCATTCGTCACTTCTCCCGCGATCTCATCAATTACAGGAGAGACCGACTTGCAAGGACCGCACCAGGCTGCCCAGAAATCAAGCAAAACGGGTTGATCGGACTGTAATACCTCCAACTCGAAGTTTTCTTTTGTAATATGAATTGCACTCATTTCTTTTCTCCTTCCTTTTGCAGTTTAATCTGCTATTTTAATTGCGAATTATCGCTTCATCGGAACAATCATTTTTTGTTCTGTAATTTTATTATATCCATAGAAAAAAAACTGTCCGTAACTTTATCACAAAAGGGAAAAATTGTGTTTGGAGAACGGCAGAAATCGGATTACAAAGATGCGCTGCAGCGAGCATAGGACCGTTTGACTTTTGTAAAAAATAGGAATAAAATTGGAAATATAGTCGACGGTACAACTCTGGAAGGAGGTATGGCAGTTGAAAACAAAGGAGAAGAATCCCGGAAAAGGCTACCATATGAAATATATTATTGCAATTTTTTGCCTGATCATCATATTTTTAATCTCCATCGTACATTCCAATTATATGGACCGAAAGATAGCAGAGATCTATCTCCTGCTGACTATCATGACCGTGGCAGTTTACTTTGTTTATATGAGAAACCAAAACTACAAGCGGCTTGAAAGAAAGATGCATATTGAATCTATCAACGATGAAAGCTACCGTATGATCATGGAACAGACCGATGAAATCATCTTTGAATATGATACCCAGGACAAAACCTATTTCCATACAACAAACTTTTGTAAAAATTTCGGCTATGAGCCTACAAAAACGGGCTTTCTGGGTTCACTTGAATATGATTACGTTCATCCCGACGATGTAATCCGGTTTGCCGAGCTCTACGAAAGAATGAAAAAGGACCGGAAGCTTGCGGAGGCAGAAGTCCGTATCATCAATTCAGAAGGGGAATATTTGTGGACGAGGATCTACATGCTGGGTGTCTTTGACCGGGAGGACAGACTCGCCAGAGTCATCGGAAAGATCGTTAACATCGACGAGGAGAAAAAAGAACTCCAATATCTGACGGAAAAGGCCGTCATGGATTCTGCGGCCGGAGTCTATAACAAACAGACCACAGAGGAAATGATCAAAGCGTTTCTGAGCGGAGACGGCAGACACGGCAAGCATGCTTTGCTGATGATCGATATTGATGATTTCAAGGGAATCAATGACGAACACGGCCACAGGGCGGGCGATGCGGTAATCTCCGCACTGGGATTCAGGCTGAATCAGATCTTCAGGGTATCCGATATCAAAGGGCGGATCGGAGGCGATGAATTCATGATCCTGATGAAGGACATCGAAGGCATGGATTTAATCGTCAATAAAGCCCGGGAAATCTGCCAAATGTTCAAGGAGTTCGAAGTCGAGAAGGATAAATGGATTACTTTTTCTTCCAGCATCGGGATTGCCGTATATGACCGGGACGGCAGTACATATGAAGAACTGTACGAGGCTGCGGACAGGGCGCTGTACAACTGCAAGAACTTCCAAAAGGGGACCTATGCCTTCTGCAGGGAGGAGGACAGCAGAATCAGCTCAAGATAAAAACACTTGCTTCGCGGCAAGTGCTTTACGATTTGTCATTTACCTGATGTATACCTTCGGAAGTCTCTGGCCGAAAGCACATACGATTTCATAATTGATCGTTCCGGTTTTATCTCCGATCTCATCTGCGGGAATCGTCAGATCTCCCTGACTCCCCATTACTACAACCTCATCTCCCAGCTTCACATCGGGCACATCGGTCACATCGATCATGCATTGATCCATGCAGATGTTTCCTGCCACAGGAGCAAATACACCGTTCACGATGACGCGGCCTTTTCCGGACAGATATCTTGGATAACCGTCTGCGTAGCCGAGGGTCAATGTAGCGATCAGGCTTTTCCGCTCTGTGGTGAACCTTCTTCCGTAGCTGACAGAAAATCCGGACGGAACCTTCTTTAAGTGAGCGATATTTGCCTTAACCGACATGACCGGCTTGATAGAAAGCTGATTTCTGTCAACCTCCTGAGACGGATAGCAGCCGTACAGAATGATGCCGGGACGCACCGCGTCAAAATACGCAGACGGCATCTCCATGATGGCCGCACTGTTTGCGATGGTTCTCGAGGGGATGCCCACTCCGGCCTGCTTCAGCTTGTCATAAAGGGTATTGTAATGGGATAACTGCAACTCCGCATAGGTTTTGTCCTTTTCATCGGCAGTGGCAAAATGGGAGAACAGTCCCTTGATTTCCAGATTGCTGAGTCGGCTGATTTTCCTTAATTCTTCAACACTTTCATCCTCCGGAAGGAGACCGATCCGGCCCATTCCCGTGTCAAGGGCAACATAGGCAGCAATCACCTTGTCCGCTGCTTTGGCTGCTTCCGAAATCACAGTCGCATTTTCACAGGAGGATGTTACGGGTGTAATGTCATACTTCAACAGGGTATCGACATACAGTTCAGGAGTGATGCCCAGCATGATGACGGGGCAGGTAATTCCGCCCTCCCTCAGCGTGATTGCCTCCTGAAGGGTGGCGATGGCGAGCGTCTTTACCCCGTTTTCCAGCAGCACCTTTGAAACCTCAACAGAACCATGGCCATAGCCATCGGCCTTGACGACACCGATGATTTCTCTGTCGCCGACCTTCTGCTGGATTTGTTTTATATTATAATCGGGATAGCCCAGATTGATTTCCGCCCAATCTCACCTGCACATGAAAGAGGAAAGTTTGCATCCTCTTCTGTGGTTTCATATT
>JAQUYZ010000059.1 GCA_028691625.1 Eubacteriales bacterium | reverse complement strand
GAGATCCAGGGTATAGGTATCCAGGTTTATCTTTACGCTCTTGACAATAATCCCGCGCTCTTCCAGAGTTCTCAACGGTGACCGGTTTGATTCATGGTCAATGTCGGTGATGATCACCTCGTCGCCAGGCTTCATATCTCTCACCAATGCCAGCGCCAATTTAAAGTTGTTATTCGATGAGCTTTCACCGAAGATTACCTCATTTGGCTTGCAGTTAAAGAAAGCCGCCATGGTTTCGCGCCCTTCCTCCTGCAATTTCATGGTTTCTTCCGAGGTGACGAAACAGCCGTGACCGTTCGCATTATGATAAAACATGTAGTCACTGATCCGCTCCACGACCCGTCTTGGCACCTGGGAGCCTCCGGGTCCGTCAAGAAACGCCGCGGGGTTTCCATTCACCGTTTTACACAGACAGGGGAACTGCTCTCTCACATAATCAATATCAAATTTAAAATCCTTCATAATCAACACTCCTTTACAATACATGATTCCGCCTTAAGTATGGCAATCTGTTTATATCAGTTTATCACCGGCTGCAAATGGTTTCAATTGTACCTGTTAAAAAAAAGGGGGGAGGTTATTGTAATTTTTACAAAACTTTGCCCTTCCCGTATGGACAGAGGCGGCAGCATTGAATATAATAAAAAAAAGAAGGAGGGGTGCGATGATGCTTACAGTCATGGAGCTTGTTTCATTTCCATTATTTCGCAGGTTTCAACTCGTCTCCGGCTACGGCGGACTTTACAACCAGGTAACCGGAACGGGAATTTTCGAATGGGAATCCTCCAATGAAGTCGAGAAAAACTTTAAGCGGGGCGAATTTGTTGTCACAACGCTGTCTCTTGCCAGGAGTGATGCCGGGCAGGCGGAGGACAGCATTCGGATGCTCATTGACAAAAAGGTCAGCGCCATCGCAGTCAAGGATATTTATTTTCATGAGATATCGGAGGATCTGAAGGCCTATTCCGATGCCCGTCAGGTACCGATTTTCTTTTTCTCGGATACCTTCTTCGACGATATTATTTACACGATCAAAAATGCCCTGCTTACGCAAAACAGGAACTTCGAGCACAATGCGCAGATAGAATTTCTTTTGGGCGAAGCACATTCTCCTGAGCAAAAGAAAAAAAAGGCAAAGGAGATCAATCCGTTTTTCCACCCGCATCTGATCTGCTGTTATGCATCGGCAAAAAAAGAAAGCCAATGGCAAGAGGAATGGAGAACTCTGCCGCTGGACCCGGAGGAAACGGTATATTCTTTCATCAATTATCAGCAAGGGCTTCTGGTGGTCTATACCATGAAGGATCCGGCTTCCGAAAAAATCAGAAACCACAGTTCCGGTGTTCTGGAAGAGCTGCTCATGAATTTTCTGGAGAAGTCGGGATTGAGAACGGGAATGGACCGGATCGGCGTCAGCCGCGCGGTAAGAGGACTGGAGAACCTCGGTGTCATTATTCAGGAAAGCCTTTACGCCCATGAAATCTGTCAGTTGAATCATACCGTATGGCAGAAATTCAGTGAATCCGGCCCGGATCAGATTTTACTGCCCGCCAGTGACAGTCCATGGACAAAAATGTACTATAACGGTCTGTTTTCAACAATCACAGAGTATGATGCCCTTCATGGGGCAAAGCTCATGGAAACCCTGCTGGAATATGTGAAAAACAACGGTAATATCAAGCTGACCGCACAAAAGCTGTATCAGCACGGCAATACCATCCGATACCGCATCGGCAAAATCCGGACGCTGCTGAATCTGGAAGAGGATTTCAACTCCTTTGCCCAACTGTACCTGTTTGTCCGTCTGCATCTTATTTATCGGAACAAAGAAGGGGGCACTCCTTGATTTCTATTGAAATCATTGAGATGCCCCCTTTCGTTTTACCTATTCTTTTCCTTTTCCTGATCTGTCCTACTGCACATCAGTATATGCATTCTTCCCGTAGAAGAATCCGCCGGCGATGGCGATCATGCAGATGATTACGAAAATGATGAACTGCGGATTGGACAAGCCGCCGAACAGTACAAACAGAGATCCCAAAGTCGCAAATACAGGGAAAACCACTCCGTACCAGATGCTCTTGACTCTTCCTTCTCTCCAGAGCCTGAATACCTGGTAGTAAAGAATGATATAGAGCAAATAGCTCACTGCGATCGCAATTTCCGCGATGTCTCCGTTGATCAGAAGGCTGTATTTATTCTGCAGATAGTGGATCACCCACCAAACGCCACAGACGGCAATTGCAAAGAAAGCAGAATTGACCGGCATGTTGAGCCTGGGATTGATCTTCTTTAAGGAATTGGAGAAGGGGATGGCATTTCTCAGTGCCAGTGAATACGGAAGTCTGATATATCCCAGAATCACTCCATTTACCGTCCCCATGACAGAGATGGTAACAAATACGTAGATGATTCCCGCAAAGGTCGGTCCAAGCAGGTTGGTGGCCGCAACCGCCACAGCCGTATCTCCCATCTCCATAACCTGGTCAACCCCAAGGTAGCCTGTGATACCCAGGAAATACATCAAATACGCAGCCAGCACGAATAATGGCGCCAAAACCAAGGCCTTCGGCACATTTTTCTTTGAATTTCTCACCTCATGAGCGACCGCTGTGGATACAACCCATCCGTCAAAGGAGAAAGCGATCGGTCCGATTGCCGCTGCCCAGCCAAGGGTTTTCGTTGCCTGGATCGCTTCCGGCGATGGATTCTGAATCGCAGCGATCGGATCTCCGAAGATCAGCCCGCCGATTGCGATGGCAAACAAGGGAATCAATTTGATGATCACAGATGCTTCCTGGAAAATCCCTCCGATTTTTGCGGACAGAATATTATAGAGGAAACAGATGAAGAACCAGACCAGACCGACGCCTACCATACCAACGAAGGTTAACTCCCAACCCATGGTCAGTCCGACATAAATACCGACGACCCAGGAAATCAATACCGTTAATGTCGGATAGTAAATAAACACCTGAAACCATCCGAACATGGATGCGCATCGTTTCCCTACAAACTCATTTGCATAGGTGATGACGCCACCGGGCTTGTCCGTCAATGCGGCCAACTGGCTGAAAGACAGGCATCCGAATACGATCGTAAATGCTGCGATACAAAATACGAGCACCGCAAGTCCCACATTTCCGTTGGTATAACCCAGCATATCGTCGGATTTAAAGAAAATTCCGGAACCGATAACGATTCCTACAATCATTGCAATTGTTGTGAATAAGCCATATTCACGCCTCTGCTGCTCCATTCAACACACACTCCTTTAACAATAAACATTCGATTGAGGTATAATTTGTCAAATAAATAAATCTGAAGATAAATACCGTTCCCCTGAATCGGGCAAGAGCACAACAATGCGCTTTCCGGCGTTTTCCGGCCGTTTTGCCAGAAGCGTTCCTGCGTACAAAGCCGCTCCGGAGGATATCCCCACAAGAAGACCCTCGGTATGTGCGAGTATTCTTAGGGTTTGGAAGGCATCTTCAGCCTTCACCTTGATAATTTCGTCCAGAATACCGACGTTCAGCACTGCGGGAACAAAGCCGGCGCCAATCCCCTGGAGCTTATGCGGGCCCGCTTCTCCTCCGGACAGCACCGGAGAATCAAACGGCTCAACCGCAACAATTTTTATAAATCTGCTCTTTTCCTTTAATCCTTCTCCAACTCCTGTCACCGTACCGCCCGTACCGACGCCGGCAACGAAAATATCCACCTGTCCGTCTGTGTCCCTCCAGATTTCCTCTGCTGTTGTCTCCCTGTGAACCCTGGGATTTGCAGGGTTGACAAACTGGCCGGGAATAAATGAATTGGGTATTTCGGCAGCTAACTTTTCCGCTTCCGCGATTGCACCCTTCATGCCAAGATTTGACGGAGTAAGAACCAGCTCGGCACCCAATGCCATCAGAAGCTTTCTTCGCTCCAAACTCATGCTTTCCGGCATCGTCAATACAATACGGTAGCCTCTGGCCGTTGCTACAAATGCAAGACCGATGCCGGTATTGCCGCTGGTTGGTTCAATAATCACGCTGCCGGCCTTCAATTTGCCGCTCTTCTCAGCATCGTCAATCATCGCAAGGGCGGCTCTGTCCTTCACGCTGCCCAGAGGATTAAAATACTCGAGCTTCACGATCAGTTCCGCATTTTCCGCAGCTGCCTCCCTGCTGTATTGTTCAAGATGAAGTAATGGTGTATTTCCTACCAATTCCGTCAGGTTTTTTGAAATTTTCATAAAAACACCTCCTGTATCCTTGCGCAGAGCTTGCCGAACAATTCAGAAACAGCAGCTCCTGATTATTATTTCCAACTTCTTTCAATTAAATGGATTCCAGCTTTTTCCTGTCAGGCAGCTGGGAAACGATGATTGCGATGAACATGAGAAGACAGCCTGCAATTTCTCTCGGGGTCATCATTTCCTGCAGCAGCAGGAACCCAAAAACAGCTGCGAAAACAGCCTCCAGGCTTAAGATCAGAGAAGCGACTGTCGGATTGGTATGTCTCTGTCCGAGTATCTGGAAGGTGAATCCCACCCCTCCGGACAAGGCCCCCGCATAGAAAATCGGAACCGCAGCGCTTAGAATCGCAGAGAGAGATGCTTCCTCAAAGATCAGCATCCCGACAAAACTGATGAATGCTACAACGATGAACTGATACATAGACATTCTGACCGGGTCCGCTACCCTTGTCAAAAAGTGATCGATGACAAGAATATGGGCTGCCCAGAATCCTGCACCGATGAGCACGATCAGGTCCCCCGGCGCAATGGTGAAAGCGCTCGTGATGCATAAAAAATAGAGCCCAATGGTACCTAGTACGACACCGATCCAGCTTTTCAGCTTCGGTCTGTGTTTCAGAACCACACTGAAAAGCGGCACCAGAACGATGTACAAGGCTGTGATAAAGCCGGTTTTCCCTGCAGAAGTGGAAACAAGCCCGATTTGCTGAAAAATATTTGCTGCAAACAAGACACAGCCGCATACGATACTTGCCTTTACTAATGTGCGTTTCTGCTGCTTCTGCTCTTCCTGCGTCAGTTCCTTCTTCTCCGCCTTTCCCTCCAAAGTCTGTCTCTTAGCGGATTGATCCATAAAAGATACGACAGGAATCAAAACAAGTACAGCCAATACGAATCTCGCAAAGCTAAAGGTAAGAGGGCCTACGAAATCCATTCCGACTCTTTGCGCAACAAAGGCAGAACCCCAAATGACAGCAGTAGTTAACAGCAGGAGATTTCCCTTAAGTTGTTTCTGATCCACAATGATACACTCCATTCACCAAACTGTAATTCCTTAAATAGTATAGATGAAAAAAATTCCAAAAGCAATCCTTACTGTAATATGAATGCATAACGAAATATTCTATTACAGAATGGTGTTTTGGCATATATTTTTTTGTATCAGGTTTCCTATTATTGATTTCACAATTATTATTTTGGCAGCTGCTGTTTTTTTATCAGTTTTTTACAGCAGCAAATTTATTTTTGCCGGCCGCATATCAGAGATTCAACAATTAATACTTATCCAGCAAATACTCTTTTACCCCTTTATAGAGCAAGCCCTTGCAGCATTTTTCAACCGGCGCCAGCTCCACATCCTTCATGCGCCTTTCAACCGCTGACAGATCAAAACCGTTCTTCAGTACAAAATTCCCTTTCACCTTGATCGCATTGGTCGGACAGCCGTAAACGCATCGCATGCAAATGACACACTGGTCTTTAAACCGCGGCTTTGATGCTGATTCCGGGATCTCGATATTCCTTGTAGGACAGTTTTGTTCACACCAGCCGCAGCCGGTGCATTGATCTGCGATCTGAAATTTCTGTGCAAATTGATAGGAGTTTTTCCGCTCCACTCTTGATAATTTTTTGCAGAAAAATCCTTTTTTTGATTCGGTACGCCGTACCCTTCCCGCAAGCAATTCCTCTACGATTTGGGTCACCTTACGGGGGATCACGTTGAGCAGATGCATTACCAAATGATCGCTGTAATTTACCATTACGTTGGCCGGCATGCACAGCATCCGGTCATATACAATCCGGAAGCCCCTGTCTTCCAGCGCCTTGCAGCAGTCACTCCTGGATCCGGTATTGGGCCACATCTCTCCGCCCCCGGAAACGGAAAGCACGGCAATTCTTTTTCCTGCTTCCTGGCCGGTCACGCTCCCGATCCAGTCATAAACCGGCCTCGGCGCATCCATGGCGTAAACAGAATAAAGCAGAATGTTCAAATCCGCTGCTCCGATTTCCTGCTCGGCAGGAGCATTCTTTTTCTCTTGAAGCGATTCCCCCAGATTCTTGACGAAAACGGTAATGCCCCGGGATTTCAGCTCTTTTTCAAAGGCTTCCGCGAACCTTTTCGTACCACCGGTTCCCGAAAAATATAAAATCCGGACACTGTTGACAGCATTGAAATGATCCATCTTTCTTCCTCCCTTATCTTACGAATGAGTTTATGGGCACAATGATTTCCACCATGGTACCCTCATTCCTTCTGCTGCGGATCATCAACCCCGTACCGAATTTCAGCTTTAATCTCCCGTTGATATTCGCAAGTCCGCCGGCAGAAGCTCTGTTGTTTAAAATTTCTTCGATCTGATCCTTTGGGATCCCGACGCCGTCGTCTTCCACGCGGATATGCGTATCCCCTTTTTCACTCCATACTTTGATTTTTACAGTTCCGCCTTTCGCTTTCTTCATTAGCCCGTGCCTGACGGCATTCTCAACGACAGGCTGAATGCAGAGCATGGGAATCAGCACCTGCGGATTTTCTTCGATGTCATATTCTACATTGAGTCGTTCCCGAAACCTGGCCTTTTCAATGGACAGATATGATTTCGCCAGATCCATTTCCTTCGAAAGAGTTGTCAGTCCGGAGGTATTGTTGAAGTCAAAGCTGCCGCGTAGATAATCGGAAAAGTCCAGAAGCAGGGCTTTTGCTTTTTTCGGCTCTGTCTCGGTCATATGAGAAATGGCACTCAGCGCATTGTAGATAAAATGCGGTTTGATCTGAGCTTGCAAAAATGCAAGATCCGTTTCGTGAAGTCTGTCATAAAGCTGCTTTCTCTCCTTAATAAATCTGGTGTGCTGCATCGCCATAATAAAGGACTGAATGACTGCGAAGGCAGCCAGACCAACGCCAAGGCGGTAACCGGTGTCGATCATCTGAAGGAAAACCAGCGCATCATTCACAGTGCCCACCACAATACAAAGCGTTCCGACCAGAAACAATACCGCTTCCCGGCTTTTCCCTCCCATAGACAAAACGCCGACATAAAGTCCAATCGCACAAGTGATCATTGGGACGGCCAGATACCAGACAAATACGGTAGAATACACATAGGGCTCCGTAAGAAGAACGACAAAGACATAGAGCACATTGACAGAAACCAGAATACGGACAATCCATTTGGAAAGGTTTTCCCGGAATATAAAATAGACATAGAGCAGCATGGACGCTGTCAGAACAGGGATGGATACCGTAACGATTCTGGATCCAATCACGAAAGGCAATTCAGGGAAAAAGTCCATGATATAGGTTGCATTTGAAAGCAGCCCCCGTACAGCGACCGCGACGCAGAAGGCTGTAAAGCACAAAAGCTTATAGTCCTTTCTCCTGTACAGGAACAAGACGAAGTGATACATCCCCGCGAACAGACAAATGCCGGCCAGAATCAGATCGACGGCAGCTTCCACCGCATCCTTCCAGAAGATTCTGTCCGGCGTACCCAGCACAAGGCTCTGTCCGATCCCTGCATTGACATGAGAGGTATTCCTGATTTGAAGAACGATCTCAATCCTGTCGCTCCCCGGTTCGAACATGAATGCGTCAGGATCCAGGAAGCGGAAGGCTGTACTGCCGAGTTCTCCATTGCCAACCAGCAGCTGCCCGTTGATGTATAAAGCATACTCTGTATAAAGCTCGGGAATCGATATGCCCAGCAATTCCTCTTCCCTGGCCGTATCGATCACGAGGCGATAGGTGGCTTCTCCTTTAGAAGGGAGATTCAACC